>CAVJLP010000021.1:21403-26802 GCA_963650525.1 Firmicutes bacterium CAG:534 | reverse complement strand
GTGAGAATGTTTAAGAGCCCAAAATTAACATTTCACTTGCATATTAATGGATAAAGATAATCTTTTCAACTGTTATTTATAATCGGTAAAAAATATGATTGATACCATAACTATAAACCTAAAAAAGATGTAAAAGCTCATGGTATCTAGCCTATATCTATACAAAATCTATCGACAAGTGAATACAAGTCTCTACAGACCTATCCATTACAAATCACAGTAAGTTTTCAAAAAATAAAAGGCCAGATCAAAAATACCTGCACAGACGGATATAGCAAATTGTTTTATAACTATTTAGCCTTGAAAAATACCAGACTAAGCCTTACTTATGTTTAAAATGAGGACACCAAAGATCTGCCCTCTAAAGAATTTTAAGGAATAGAAATGAGCACAACTGAGCAGGACAAAAGACTTCCGCCACCATCAGAGCCGTTGACTGCAGGAGCTGATGCTGTAGCAGATAACAGTTTTGGCCAGAAGCAAGATGAAACCATGCGTCCACAAGAGGTGTACGTTATTGCAACTACAGGACGACCTGTTATGCCATCACAGATCTGTCCTGTGCAGTTGGCTTCAAAGTGGGAGGATACATTAACAAAGATTGCCAAAACTGATGAGCACGTATTTGCTCTTTTCTCCATAGGAGATGGTCCTTTGGAAAAGGAAGTTGCGGCAAACGCATATCCTCGCACTGGAACCTTAGTACGCCTATTGCAGGCAAAATCTGGTCCTGATGGAGTGCATTTTATCTGTGAGGGTTTGACCCGTGTACATATTGAAGAGTGGACTGACACCATAGAGCATAAGGCAAAGGTTTCATACCCTCAGGCAATATATCCACAAGAAGGGACCCGTCAGGAGGTATCAGTCAAAGCCTATGCATTAAGCCTTGTGGCTGCACTGCAGGATCTGCTACCACTCTCTCCTTTATATACAGAGGAGATGCGTCAGTACTTAATGCGTTTTAATCAAAACGATCCTTCTATGCTTGCCGACTGTGCGGCTTCTATCACCACCTCCAATACGCAAAAGCTATTGGAAGTACTTGATACCTATGATGTTTTGGAGCGTCTAAAAAAATCCTCAACCCTCATAAAGAAGGAACTACGTGCAGCCAGATTGCAGGATCAGATAAAAGGTACCGTCAATGATCGCCTCAACAAGCGTCAGAAAGACTACATTCTGCGTGAACAGCTAAAGGAGATCCAAAAGGAATTAGGCACTAAAGCTGAAGATTCCAATGCCGAAGCCTTAATGTTTGAAAAACGCATGAAAAAGCTCTCACCTCCTGAGCATATTCAAAAGCGTTTTAATGAAGAATTAAAAAAGATCAAAGTATTAGAATCAGGTTCACCAGAATATGCCGTAACACGCAATTATCTTGATGTGTTGACTACTATTCCTTGGGGTAAGCACTCTGAGGAGACAATTGATCTTAAAAAGGCCCGCGAGATCCTAGATAGCGATCACGAAGGCCTAAAAGATGTCAAAGACAGAATTATTGAGTTTTTAGCCTTAGGCGCCCTCAGAGGTTCAACTGCAGGCTCTATTATGCTGTTTGCAGGTCCTCCTGGTGTCGGCAAAACCTCTGTTGGCCGATCAATTGCCAAAGCCTTAGGCAGACCTTTCTTTAGATTATCCTTAGGTGGTGTAGGAGATGATTCTGTTATCAAGGGACACCGTCGTACCTATATAGGTTCAATGCCAGGAAAAATGGTACAGGCCTTAAGAGAAAGCGGCGTGATGAATCCTGTCATCATGCTAGATGAAATTGATAAGCTCTCTCACAGCTATCATGGTGATCCGGCATCATCGTTGCTTGAAACATTAGATCCTGAACAGAATTCAGGCTTTTTAGATCATTATCTTGATGAAAAGCTCGATCTTTCAGGCTGTCTCTTTATCTGTACAGCAAACAGCGTTGAAACCATTCCTGAGCCCTTGCTTGACAGAATGGATCCTATAACCCTATCAGGCTATATCGCCAAAGAAAAGCTTGAGATCGCCAAAAAGCACCTTATTCCACGTGGACTTAAGGATGCTAAGATGAAAAAAAGCCAGCTTAAAATAAGTGATAAGGTATTGCTAAAGCTTATTGAAAGCTACGCCCGTGAAAGTGGAGTACGCTCACTTGAGCGCGCTATTGGCAAGATAATACGCAAGACGGCAGTAAAACTTGTATCTGGTGAATGCAAGAGCGTAACTATCACTGAAGACAGTCTTCAAGAGCTCCTAGGCCCTGCTCCTTTTAAAAAGGAAACCTCTATCCATGGAGTTGGAGTTGTGACAGGTCTTGCTTGGACCTCTGTTGGTGGTGCAACATTGCCTGTTGAATCAAGCAAAATCTCATCTGAAGCCAAGGGGCTTGAGCTTACAGGCCGCCTAGGTGATGTGATGAAGGAGTCAGCGCAGATTGCCTATTCCTATATTCAGGCTAATATTGCACGCTTTGATGAGAGCAAGAAAGATTACTTTAAAAAAGCAACCATTCACCTGCATGTTCCAGAAGGAGCAACCCCGAAAGATGGACCATCAGCAGGTGTCACTATGGCCTCCTCGCTACTATCCCTTGCCTTAGGTGTAGCACCTAAGAATGACTTTGCCATGACCGGTGAGCTTTCTCTTACAGGAAAGGTTCTGGCAATAGGAGGATTGCGTGAAAAGACCATTGCGGCAAGGCGTATGGGAATTACCAATATCATCTGTCCAAAGGCAAATGAGGATGATCTGCTAGAACTTCCTGATGAGGTAAAGGATGGCATGCATTTTCACTTTGCCAGCGTGTACGATGACGTGGCCAGATTGCTTTTTGATTTACCGTCAAAAAAGTAAAAAAACAATGTATAACAAAGTGTTTTGCTAACTTGAAACTAAGTTAAGACGTCCACAATTAAGATAGTAGATGAATTCCAAAGGAGTTTATATGCCGTCACTAATTAAGACTGGACGTCTTATAAAAGACCTACTTGCCTCGTCAACAGCTCTCCTTACTGCAACCTTGGTTGCAGGTTATGTTGCGCAAAGTGCCAATACTTTTAGAAACACTCAGGCTTCAAATCCGCTTGATAGTTCTAAGACTGTACTTCAAACCATCGATAAGCGTCGCAGGAATTCACTCTCCTTTGACTGCGAAGATCCACTTGCCTCTTTGCAAAATGCAGAACTTGCAATCCCAGAGGATGATCTATCCTTGATAAATGAGCTGGCCCTCACTCACGGTGGCTATGATGCCATAAAACTCTGGAATGAAAAGGATGCGCAGGCCTTAAATGACATGGATCCGCTTGAACGCAGGATCTATCTAAAGCGTCTTTGCGATGAATCCCGCATTGGATCGCAGCTTGCTTCAATAGTATTTCAAAATGACGGTCAATTTCACAAATTTAACCATCGCTTTAAGGCCCCGGCCTCAGTATATGAAACCATACACGTGCGTCCTGATACGCCCAAGCATATAGATCAGATATCAGATCTAATACGCTTTAGTGTGCTGTTTGATAATGCCCGCTATACCAGATCCACCTTAAATACCCTGCATGAACTTGAAGAGCGTGGCTTTGAAATCATCTCCATCTGGAATGCCTGGATTGATGATAAATATCCCTATAACGCCATTAATACCATCTTAAGTGACGCTCACCATGGTAACTTTGAAGTACAGTTTCACACCCCGCAAGGTGCCAGAATAAATGACAGTACTCATAAAATGTATGAAGAGCGTCGAATGTACAAAAAAAGCTCACCTGAGTATCAGAAACTACTCAACTCACAAGTATCAATTGCAGCCTTAACGCTAGTTCCATCTGATGTAGAAAAAATCGCCAGCTTCAATCATCCACAAAGCTCCTCCAAGATACAAATTGCCTCATAGTCGAGGAAGGTTTTCAATAGTCCTATGTTGCCGTCTCATTTTGAGACGGCTTTTTTTTGCACCATTGTTGTAATACTTAAGCATAAGAGGCCTTATAAAAAAGCGATCTCTTCAAATTTTTTTAAATCACCATGCTGAATTTTAAAATTTTGTTATAAGATACAGCTATAACTATTTTCTAACAAATTAAAGCTAATATAGGTTAAAACCCATTGAGGAGTTAGCATGACATTGCAACATCTGCGCTATGTGCTAGCCGTAAGCGAATGTGGCACCATGAATCGCGCATCAGAGCGTCTAAACGTTGCTCAGCCTTCACTGTCTACGGCAATTAGAGCCTTAGAGGAAGAGCTTGGAATTAAAATTTTTAAACGTACCGCCCGCGGTGTCACTGTTACCGAAAATGGTGAAGAATTCCTAGTCTATGCCCGCCAACTCTATAACGAGTACCTTGGCATCATGGATAAGTATGGCAAGGGGGATGGCGTACGCAAGCGCTTTGGTGTCTCAACCCAGCACTATTCCTTTGCAGTAAAATCCTTCGTGGAAATGGTCAAGCACTACAACACTCAGGAATATGATTTTGCGATACGCGAAACCATGACCAAGGAAGTGCTAGATGACGTGGCCTCACTTAAAAGCCAGATAGGTCTTATCTACCTGTCTGATTTTAATAAGAGCACCATCATGAAGATGCTTAGAACACGTGATCTCGTGTTCTATCCTCTCTGTCAGTGTCACACCTATGTTTATCTCTACAAGGGCCATCCGCTTCACGACAAGGAAAGTCTTACCCTCAAAGATCTTGCTCCCTACCCTAATCTATCCTTTGAACAAGGCGATGGTAGCACTCTGCATTTATCAGAGGAGATCTTCTCAACCAATGCCTACTCCCGTCAGATCAAGGTCACCGATCGCGGCACCATGTGTAACCTCTTTATCGGCTTAAATGGTTATACTCTATGCTCAGGCATCTTCTGTGAAGAACTAAACGGCAGTGATTACTTCGCAGTTCCCTTTAAAAACGAGGATAAGCATAAGAGCGACATCATGGAAATAGGTTATGTGCTAAAGAAAAACCTCAATCCATCAAATCTTACCTTAGAGTATATCAAGCTCATGCGTGACTATATCAGCACCGATCCTCATGCAAAACTGTGCGATGAAGGAGCTGCACCTCTAAAAGGAAACAAGGAATAAGCAAAACTGTCCCTCTTTTTTAATCCTTAAAATCTGATCTGCCCCTCAGGCGATCGGATTTTTTATTTTTGGTGCAATATAAAATTTATCCAAGGCATTAAGCAAAACTTGCAATAATTAATTTCCTTTTATAAAACAAATATATATTTCTAAATCTCATTCTTTGCTTACGAAACTTTACCCCCTGCTTTTCTATAAGTTTTTCAATTTTTAAAATCAATGCTTTTCATCCTGAAGATTTCCCATATAATGCAAAAAAATTTTGAGGAAATTGCCCATGAAAACTGCAAAGGGAATTCTGTTTGCATCAATGCTTACAGCTGTAGCG
>CAVJLP010000021.1:8772-21393 GCA_963650525.1 Firmicutes bacterium CAG:534 | reverse complement strand
GCTGTAGCGTCCACTGCTGGCGCCGCCTCCGATGTCAACATTTGGAACTGGAGTGACTACATTGGCGAAAATACTGTAGCCGACTTTAGTGCCAAGTCCGGACTTAAAAATGTAAACTACGCAGTCTTTGACTCCAACGAAATGGTTGAAGCCCGCCTGCTCTCCGGTCATTCAGGCTTTGATGCGGTAATGCTTGTCAGCTACTATGTTCCACGCCTGGCAAAGGCCGGAGCCTTGCAGAAGATAGATAAGAGCAAGATCCCAAATTGGAGCGAGCTTGATGAAGTACGCATGAAAAAGCTTGCCGAAATCGATCCTGACAATGAGTACGCCTACCCTTATACCGAAATCTCGGTGGGGATCGGCTATAACACCAAGAAAATCAAGGAAATTTTCGGCGAGGATTACAAGGTTGATTCTTGGAATTTCCTTTTTGACAAGAACAATTCTGCCAAGCTAAAAAAATGCGGTATTGCTGTATTAGATTCTCCAATTGAGATCATTTCAGCAGCCATGCATTTTCTTGGTAAGGATCCTTCCTCTGAAAAAAGCTCGGATTATGCTGAGGCAAGAACCTTACTTACAGATCTTGCACGCAATGTATCCTACTTTCACTCCTCACGCTACATCAACGATCTAGCCTCAGGCGAGGTCTGTGCTGTGATCGGTTACTCTGGTGATATCCTGCAGTCCCGCGCCCGCGCCAAGGCTGCCAAGCAGGACTTTGAGGTTGAATATGTAGTACCGCAGGAAGGCTCTCCTATGTGGTTTGACTGCTGGACCGTACCGGTTGCAGCTGATCACTATGACAATGCAATGAAGTGGTTTGACTATCTCATCACCCCAGAGCATGCAGCTGAAGTTGCAAATGAGATAAGATACCCTCTGCCGGTTACCAAGGCAGTTCCCATGTTTGATGATGAGCTACGTAACAATCCATCCATCATTCTTTCAGATGAGCTGATGGCCAAGATGTATCTCATGCGTCCAACCACCGCTAAAGTATCCCGTATCACCAATCGTGTATGGAATGCAATGAAACTTGATTCTGCATCAAGCGACGGTGAGGAGGATGAAAATTCCTGGAATTAACCCCCTCTAAAATAAGCTCAAGGCGAAGGTTTCACCTTCGCCTTTTTATGATAGCGTCCATTGATTTCACTGCGCTATCCTAAATCCCCTACTAATAATAAAAATGCTATGACAGCGCACTCACGCCATCTTTTATGAGCGTATGCATCATCAAAAGAGCTGCAAGTGTAGTCTGCATACGTACCGCGGTTCTATCCCCTGGGAATACATAACGTTTTGAAAAAACATCCATGGCACAGGAGCAAGGGGCAGTTTGGGCAGCCACCGCAATCCATACGGTACCTACCGGATTGATAGCATTTCCACCATCAGGACCTGCGATCCCAGATACGGCACAACTTACACTGGCATAGGAATGTTCAATTGCCCCTTTTGCCATGGCCTCAACGCATTCACCGCTTACCTCAGTAAATTTCACAAAGATATCCTTATGCACCCCCAACAGCTCATGCTTGGCAGTATTGTTGTATACAGCAAAGCCTCTGTCAAAATAAGCAGAACTTCCCGGAATATCGACAATTGAAGATGAGATCATGCCACCAGTTAGTGACTCTGCTGTTGCCACCTTCAATTTACGCTCTATACAAAGTGATTGCAGCGCCCGGGCTGCATCCTGAATTTTTATTGCTAACTCTTTGTGATCCATAAAAATTCCTTAATATTTTCCCTTTATCACTTAGATGACAGGGCAAAAAGCCTTACTGCGCAATATCTTAGATCAGCTCCTGCTAATTGAGCTATCTGCTGCACTGCAGGATCAGCTACCAAATCTTGGCGAGCTTTTTCCGAGGCTGCACCAAAGGCCTTGACGCAAAGATCCCGAGGAGATCCCTGCGGAAAGCCCTGAGATAACTGAATGGATATCTCAATGTGATGTTTCTTTAAGGAGGAGAAGCGCTCCATCAGGCCATTTACAAAATTAGGATCAATGGCAAAAATCTTAAAGCTGTCGCTCATCACCACTATCCAGTGATTAGGATCGGTTGGATCAATGCAGCGCACGCTCGCACAGAGGGCCGAGAATACCGCGCCCTCACTGTAGCCGGCCTGAACAAAATCACAGCCCCAAGGATCTGATTTTATTACATCGTCTATATAATCATCAGGCTCTAGTGCACGCCCTGCAGCAATCTTATCGGCATTTTCAATACGCTCACGCTCCATGCGCTCAGCAATAGGTACATCATCGGTACGTCCGTCAGGTAGCACCTGAATGCCCTGTCCCGACGTGCTACCCACATCAGATTGCGCATCCCTTTCATCAAAATCATGATAGACAGTTGAGCCTGTTGCCTGATTGTCAAAGCCCTCTTCCTCCTCATCATCAAACTCGGCATCTGACAAAGAGTCCTCATCTGATATAGGAAGTGTGCTCATCTCCTTATCTAATGAGGCAAGATCTGATGCAGATAGGCCTTTTGCATCAGTTATATCTGATGAAACTGCGTCAGAGGATAAAGTACCAACAGCTCCTACATTAGCTGAGGGTACTGATAACTTGGAATTTTGTGAAGGGCCCTGAGAGTTAGAATTTAGTTTTGCAAGCTGAGCACGCAGGCACTCACCTACCACATCAGGCCTACTCTCCTGAGGTTGAACCTCTACAGAGCTATCCTGCTTTTGGCTAAAGGCTATAGCATCATTAAGGCAGGTTCCATCAACTATCAGATCCTCATGAGAGGATGGCTCATCCCCATATGGATCATCAAGCAGTACTACCGCAACTTTATTCTTGCTAGTATCATCTCCTGTAGCATCTAAAGTGATCTCAGGCGTCTCCTGCTCCTTCAAAACTGCAGTAGCATTTTGTGCTTCAGCATTATTTTCAGAAGTATTTAGGTCCCCCTGAGTTTTACTCTCATCAATTCCGCTTAAGGATACAGCAGTATCAGAGCTTGGTAACTTGTTTTCATCTGAGGGAGTATAAACCGGACTGTCCTTTTGCACCGCATTTGCATTTGTCTCTTTCTCTGAGGAGACATCATTACTGTTTGCAATGACGCTTGCGGTGGTATCTAAATTATCAGAATGAGGACCATTTAGGGCATCATCCTGACGCAGTTGCTCAAGAGCAGTCTGCTGTACGCGACGCAACATCTCCTCAACGCTCTCCCCCTCACGCTGTCCTTCAACTAGATCAGAGCTTAGGGCCACACCATCAACATACAGGGTATCATTAGTCTTGTCCTCAGCTACAGTGCCGACATTATCAGCTACGCTTGCAGTTTCAGCTGCTATAGCTGTATTTTCAGAGGAGATCGGATCATCATGGCTTGGAGTTGCAGAATCTACAGGAACTGGAGCTAGTGTCTTCGGAATAATATTTGCTACAGCTTTTTCACGCTCACCTGCACTGTCATCCTCAGCGTGCGTCTTAATATCATCATGAACCGCACTTACAATTGACAAAACCTCATTGCGACTTAAGGCATCATCATTATAAGAGGGAGCAGGTTCGTTAAGGGGTACATTTTCATTTACGTCGGCAACTACATGTAATGATGCGCTGCTGCCACCAGCAAAGGGATCAGTCTCATCGGCTGCATCACTTTGTACCTCAACCTCTGTTGGAACATAATCACGCTCTGCAACCCCCATACTCACAGCCTGTGAGACTACGGTTCTAGCCTTGGTCCGAGCCTCTATAAGCTGGGAATTAACACGATCCTTGTCCTCTTTTTGATGCTCTTCATCAAATATAGCCTCATGCTCCTTTAGAGCATCAATATAGGTAAATACCCTCTGTGCCAGAGGAAGAATTGAGTCTGGTAACAGCTTTTTAGGAGCAGTGGCGCCATCAGAGGAGACAACCAATCTTGCAGCAATTGAATTTTTACGTTCATTATCCTGCACCTTTTTAGCAATCTTAGCCCTTGGATCCATTATGGAATTTAGGTTGCTGACAGCTGACATCAGCGCATCAAGGGAATTAACCGCCACATTAAGATTTACAGCAGGCTTTTCAACATCTGCAGGAGCAGGAATAGGCGCAGCCCCTGCTAAAGAATGAGCACTTGCTAAATTGGCAGTATCAGCAGGAGTTGAAACAACCTCATTTGAAGTTTGAACGGATGCATTTTGCTCTTTATGATCTAAGACTTCGCAGGTATTGGCCGTGATATCGGCACAGTTGTTTTGTAGATCAGTATGGCTATTGCTAGAACCTGACGCTGTAGCAACAGCTAGCACGGGCTCATCAGAGTGTGAATTTACACCGATATTTTCAGGAATAGTAAGAGCTATTGCCAGCAGATCATCTAAGCGTGAAGGCGTATCAAGACCCAAAGAGATCTCAACACTGTTTTCCTCACCTATCCACGCTTTTTTTTTTCTGGTGTAAAAGCTAGCAGTCTTAACACTGTCATGTCAAATACAGATGAGCCATCAGGTGCAGATGAAAGATCATTTAGCCCCTCAAGACAAATCTGATAGTAAAGCTGCAGCGCATCTGCAGAAAACATGGGAGCATACTTCTGCAAAAGTGGCAAAGAGGTAGTAAAAATATTAAGGCGCTGTGCGCCGGTAAACTGAAACAGTGCTAGATCATGGAAGGTTAAAACCATGCTGTCTAACAGTGTTTTGTAATTTGGTGCTACGCGGCGGACTTTATCTAAGAGCTTTGACAGATCTGCATTAGTGTTTAAAAGCAGATCGAGAATTTCAGCAATAAGCTCATCCCCAGCCCCACCTAGCATGGATTGCACACTCTGAGCTTTTAAGGAGCCACCACCTAAGGCAATTGCCTGATCGCACAAAGATAAGGCATCGCGCATGGAGCCACGGGCAGCACTTGCTAGGATAGCAGCAGCTTCGCCTTCACAGGGGATACCCTCTTTTGAGCAGATCTTTTCAATCTGCATGCGGATCTCATCACGGGTCAGCGCCATCAGTTGAAACTTTAAGCAGCGTGATAAAACGGTGGTCGGGATCTTTTGCGGATCAGTAGTAGCTAAAATGAATTTGACGTATGAAGGCGGCTCCTCTAAGGTCTTTAACAAAGCGTTAAAGGAGGAGGTGGTCAGCATATGCACTTCGTCAATGATGTAGATCTTATAGCGTCCGCGTACCGGAGGATAACGGGTATTCTCTAGCAGATCACGCGTATCCTCAACCTTAGTTTGGGAGGCAGCATCGATCTCAATTACATCGGGAAATACGCCTGCTGTGATCTCCTTGCAGGTGTTGCATTCACCGCAGGGATGAGAGGTAATACCGTTTTCACATTCAAGACATTTGGCGATAATACGCGCAATAGTAGTCTTACCGATACCACGGGTACCGGTTAAAAGGTAGGCATGATGGATCTTCTTAGATTCAATAGTATTAGCTAACGCAGTTTTAACTGTGTCCTGTCCTACTACATCATCAAAGCTCTGGGGACGGTATTTACGCGCTAGAGCCTGGTATTCAGATCCTGCCATTTAATTAATGTCCTGGAAATTGAGTTAAGGAAAAAACCTCATAGCCATATTGCTCCTGAAGTAAGGCTTTTCCGTTTAGCCCCAGAAGTTCAATGACAAAGGCCAAGGAGACAATATCTGCTTTGAGCTTTTGTGCAAGCTTGACCATAGCCCCCATGGTACCGCCGGTTGCAAGCAGATCATCAAAGAGGACCACTCTGGCATTAGGTTTAATTGAGTCCTCATGGATCTGCAAAGTAGCAGAGCCGTATTCTAAATCGTAGCTCTGCTCAATGGTCTTACGCGGAAGCTTACCAGGCTTTCTTACAGGAACAAAGGCACAGTTTAAGGCAAGAGCTAAGGGAGCACCAAAGATAAAACCGCGGGCTTCGGCACACAAAACCGCATCAATATGCAAATTGCGATAGTGATCAGCTAAAAGCTCAATACAGGTTGCAAAAGCTTTGGGATCATCACATAAGGTGGTGATATCACGAAAGAGGATACCCTTTTTAGGAAAATCCTGAATGGATCCGATACTATCCCTAACGTATGCTGCTTTTTGCTCAAATTCTTCTTTAGTCACTTGCTTTGCTCCAAATTATCAGGCCTGCAAATTTTACTCGTTTATCTATATGATCTCAACGATTAGCACAGATCTGCCTAACTGATATGACCTGCCTTACAGGGAGGCCCTGCTTGATGATCTCAGCTGCGGCATCACAGAAATCATACTGATTGATGACACTGCTACCATCCATTCCTATGGGGAGCACGTCATTTGCAAACTCATAATGACCGCTACGATGAGTGGCATCCTCACAGATCAAGGGAGGACACAATAAGGTCCAAGCTACATCAGAGCTGTCCTTAAGTCTTAACAGGGCTTTTTTGCACAGCTCTCCATACTTTTTGTGATCCTCAAAGCAAAGATCCTGATCATCTGCTATATAGCAAAGCCTACGATCATCCTCATATAGACACCCTACAGCCCCCAAAGCAAGACACCTGATATTTTGTCCACTTATAAGCTTGAGCACATGCCAAAGCGGAATAGCATCAAGCCCCACTGAATCTAGGGATTTAAAGGAAATGGCATCAACTATGGCATATACGTCCCGTATATCCTCAAGCAAAAGCTCCTCATAGGGCTTGATAACCACCCGCCCTTCACCTGGGAGATGAGTTAATTCATCGACGCACAGTACCGTTGAAATTCCGCGACACTCTAGAGATTTTACAATTATCGAGCCCCACTCTGTTGAGGCTCCAATTACTGCAACCTTCATTTATCCTGTCCTAGTTTTCAGGCCTTACGGCACCAAATGACAGCCAGTTTTCAAAGCGATTCTCACTATGCCATTTAAGATACTCTTTACTTGGACGTAGCGCGGCATCATGAGGCAAGGAGAGCTCACAGCCGTCATATTGCATGTAGTTAGCACCGCCCATTTTTTCAAGAGTCAAAGATACCCTGATCACTGCATGCTCATCATCCTTATAGTAGGCCGTGATATAGCCGCTTGTAAACAAACGCTCAATATCAGAGCGTAGCACCAGTCCATTGTCAGGCTTTAAGAAACGCTCATCATAGAAGGTACGGATATGTGCAACCTCCAAAACAGGAACCAAGGCCTCTTTAGTTACAGCACACTTAAAATCATAAGCTTGCATCATCATGGCTCTAAACACCGCAGTGTAATCACGTGCATGCTTTTCCTCTGCCATACGGAAAATTCCAGGCCAGCCACAATCGGCAGTATCACTGCGCAGCTCTGTAGAACGCTTTTGCATAATATAATTTGCCAAAAAGCGCCCCTCCGGAGCATCAAGAGGGAAGGATGACATCTCGCCATCCTCTAAAGTAGGAGCACCTATCTCCTTGGGGATCTCATAGCACTCGTTGCCTGAGAACATGAAGGTACCGCAGACTAGGTTTGAAGATAGCATGCGACCTTTGCGCCAACCGTGCTCTCTTATAACCCTTTCAAATTCCTCATAGCTTTCGCAGCCGTTATTGACCCCAAACAAGGTCCAGGCCTGCGCAGGGTCCAGATCTAAAAAGCGCTGAAAGAAGCCACCACCGCAGATAAGTGATTTACCATTTCTTAGGATACGAAATAAAACCAATGCACCAGGATCTGGATTTACGATCGCACTACCACGCTTTAATCTCACTCCCCAGCAGTTAGCGTTGCCTGAACCTGAAGCAATGTACTGAGCCATTACCGATTGATACCAGCTGTAGGGAACTGCAATCAAAAAAATTCTATCAGGAAGGATCATTTCATACTCCAAAGCAACTTATCTTGATATGACGATTGTAGCCTCTATCGAAAGCTACAAAAAGCGCTAGCGATCAAACTTAAGACATCTAACTTGTCTACTCACCAAAGTGTTAGTAAGTTTAAAGTGTTCTTTGTGTAATTTTTTACCTTTATTTTTTGACATACGTCACAAAATAGAAAAATTAGCTTACACTAAGAAATTCTTATAAATCAATAATTTAATAAAAAGACACCTTATTTATCACTTGTTTAAAAAATGTACGTTAAATTCAGCGCTTTTGATGATAAATAAGCAGTTTCCTAGCAGGTATTTTTCGTAAAAAATCTAAATGTTTCAACATGAAAACGCTTTCAAGAATAGTACTCAATAGTTAATAAGTATCAGCTGATATTTTTTGATCAAAATCACATTTTTATCTAGTTTTAGATCATTTTTCACAGGTACCAAACTGAGATTTTAAATTTATTTTCAATTTTGATAAACTTTGCACCTGTAAACGGTTACTTACGCAAGTAAATCGCAAAGCAAAGTTCTAAGCATTCTTTTTAACAGTATCTGTTTAAATCCTGCATAGGCTTTGATTTACGCATTTACCCAAATAAGCAAACATTTCATTTATTACATAGGACGAGTTTTTATGGAAAACGTAACTCAGGGCTTACAAGCGATTGACTGGGTCATCTTCGCTATATATGCCGTAACCATCGTAGCAGTCGGTTTGACTGTTGCCAAAAAGAATAAATCCAGCACCGAAGGCTACTTCCTAGCTGGTAAATCCATCCCTTGGTGGGCTGTTGGTTCATCATTAATTGCTGCTAACATTTCTGCAGAGCAGTTCATCGGTATGTCAGGCTCAGGCTTCGTTATAGGCCTTGGCATTTCTGCATACGAGTGGATGGCTGCAATCACCTTGATTCTGGTTGCTAAGTTCTTCCTCCCAATTTTCATCGAAAAAGGCATCTATACCATCCCTGAGTTCGTTGAAAAACGTTTCAACAAGACCTTAAAGACTATTTTGGCTGTCTTCTGGTTGTGCTTGTACATTTTCGTAAACCTCTCCTCAGTACTCTACCTAGGCGGTACCGCACTTGAGATCATCATGGGCGTTCCTATGATGTACACCATCATCGGTCTGGCCCTCTTTGCTTTGATCTACTCTGTTTACGGCGGTCTATCTTCAGTTGTCTGGACTGACGTTATTCAGGTGGGTGTTTTGATTTTAGGTGGCTTTGCTACTACCTATCTTGCAGTTTCCTTCGTAGGTGGTGATGCAGGCTTCACCGGTGGTTTAAGCCACATGATGGATGTTGCACCTGATCACTTCAAGATGATCCTTGAAAAGGATAATCCTCAGTACAACAACCTGCCTGGTATTGCTGTTCTAATCGGCGGTCTCTGGGTTGCAAACCTCTACTACTGGGGCTTCAACCAGTACATCATTCAGCGTACCTTCGCAGCTAAGTCCTTAGACGAGGCTCAGAAGGGTCTGGCCTTTGCAGCTTTCTTAAAGCTCTTGATCCCTGTCATCATCGTTCTCCCAGGCATCGTAGCCTACGTAATTTTAAACGACGCTGCTTTACAGGAACAGCTCACTCAGACTTATGGCGACTTGGTCAATAACCCTAATCTGATGCCTTCACTTGAGCACGCTGACAAGGCTTATCCTTGGGTTGCAAACTTCCTGCCTACAGGCTTCAAGGGTGTTGTATTCGCAGCTTTGGCCGCAGCTATTGTGTCCTCACTGGCCTCAATGCTCAACTCCACTGCAACCATCTTCACCATGGATATCTACAAAGAGTACGTCGATAAGAACGCCTCTGAGTTAAAGCTTGTTAACATCGGCCGTTTGACCGCTTGTGTTGCCTTGGTAATCGCTGTATTCATCGCTCCTATGTTAGGTGCCTTGGATCAGGCCTTCCAGTTCATTCAGGAATACACCGGCATGGTTTCCCCTGGCATCTTGGCTGTGTTCTTAACTGGTCTTTTCTTCAAGAAAGCAACCTCTAAGGGCGCAATCTATGGCGTTTTAGCTTCAATTCCTATCGCCTTAGCCTTGAAGTTCCTCCCCTTGGGCATGCCGTTCATGGATCAGATGATGTACACCTTCATCCTCTCCATGACTACCATTGTCCTAGTATCACTTGCAACCTCTGAGCAGGATGATGCTGACGGTGCTATCGTCTTGACCAACAAGACCTTCAAGACCTCTGGTGGCTTCGCTGTTGCCTCCTATATCATCATGATCATTACTGCAGTTCTTTACTTACTGTTCTGGTAATAAAGATTTCCTTAAAGTGAATGTTATAAGCCTCGCTCTGCGGGGCTTTTTTATTTTCTGCTCTATGCAAAATCTTGATTAATTCTGCTATATTTTTGCAAAGCATATAAGGACTTAAATAAAGATCGGGCCTGCTTCATGGAAAAAATTACTTTTGATAAATGCAGCTGCTGCCTGTATCCATCAGACAAAAAGGATGCACCGGCGGTCTTTATCCCAGTCTATGAAGGATATGGAGAGGATGTATTCAACGAGCTTAATAAAAAAAGTCATGCTCCGTTAAATCTTTTAGTCATTGCTGATATCAACTGGTCATATGATATGGCCCCCTTTTGCATGAATGCCTTAAATGCAAACACCTCCCCATGTCTTGGAGGAGCTGAAGGTTTTTTAAGGGAGCTTACGCAAAACATTATTCCAGCAGCAGAAACTCATTTTGCCCTTACTCCTCAATACCGCGTGCTCTGTGGTTACTCCCTTGCAGGATTATTTTCACTCTATGCCCTATACCGCACCACGCTTTTTTCACGTGTAGGATCCTTTTCAGGATCGTTATGGCTTAGTGATTTTGAAACCTTCTACAAAGAGCATCAAATGCAAGCGATGCCTGAGCGGATTTATCTGTCCCTAGGAGATCAAGAAAAAAAGAGCTCACATCCTTTGCTAAAGACTGTCGAAAACAAGACAATGGATGTCTTAAAGTATTACCGCGCGCTTGGAATTAACTGTGCCTTTGAGCTCAACAACGGCGGACATGAGCACAATGTAGCCTGGCGCAGTGCCAAAGGGATCATTGCACTTACCTCAAGGCACCCTAGAATATTTGCAGTACGTTAATGTTAATTTCATCACAGATTTCAAAGTCACCATTTAAAATTGTTTGTAAATGTAAGTGAGATGGCATAAATTTAAAAATGTCATAAGGGCATATCTTAGATGCGAGCCGATGCAACTAGGTCATCCTTCTTTTCCGGTCGCTCTCCAATTTCCTTAAAGTCCCTGAAGACACGTGTTGCGGACAGCAGATCAATATTTATTGAGCAATGTTGCTGATACTTAGGTAAAATATTGATTTGACAAAAGATCCGCACAGCAGACAGCCGCTGGAGTGATCCGCGGCTGTTTGTTTTTATAAGGAAGCAATTATGACCGTTGCAGAAATTACTGCCAAAATGATCTCCTTTTCAAATGGAAGTCAGCATGATATTTGCCACTTCCTAAAAGTTTTTGCCTATGCACAGACCATTGCAAAGCTTGAAGGCGTTGATGATAAAACGCTAAAAACTATTGAAATTGCAGCTTTGGTACACGATATAGCCTGTCCTCCGCTACGCTTAAAGTTCGGTAACGCTCCAGGTAAGGAGCAAGAGCGCGAAGGTGGCCCTATGGCACGTGCATTCCTAAGTGACTGCGCTCTTGATAACGATATGCTTGAGCGTGTTGTGTTTTTAGTATCACACCACCATACGCTAAAGGGTATCGATGGCATAGACTGGCAGATCTTAGTTGAGGCAGACTACCTCGTAAATGCCTATGAAAGCGGATATTCTAAGGCCAATATCGAGCACACCCGTGATACGATTTTTAAGACAAAATCAGGTATTGCTATCTTAAATTCTGCTTTTACCCTCTAGTAAAAACCTGAGCTCAATTACATCCCCGCCCTTTATCCTTTTTGCACATAAATTGGATGAAGGCGAGGTTTAAGATCCTAATTTACGCCACCTTAAAACAAAGCGCTTAAATCCCCTACACACTCTTTCATCCAAGAGCTTTGTAGCAATGCCTTCCCACCTTCGGCTCGATGATAGAAGAAATCATTGATAAGCTTACGCGTGCATAGCAAATCTGCATCAATATTGTGCTCCTTGGCCTTAGTCTGCAGATGATGCTTTAAAAGATGTCCAAGACTTTTATCACTGCGACCTGGAGCATAGCTATCATAGGCTCGCTTAGGCTTTAGCTCCTTTGGCAAGGTAAGTGACTGTTTAATCCAGCCTAAAACGAGCTTGCCATGCTGTCTTACCGCCACAGGATGCATTTTATTGGATAATAGCCCCTGTAGCGTAAGTGGAGTGTACAGTGCCAGCGGGACTAATGCCTTGCCGGTTATTACCCTGTTTAGGGCAATATTGTGCTCAAAAGCATATTCATAACGCTTTTCACATAAAAACTGCAATCTTGATAGGGCATCAGCTTTTAAAGATCCGGCACCAGAAACAAAAAGGTAGAGCTCCTTTGGCTCTATATCCTTGATCACAGTAGCTCTTAGATCCTGCATGGCCATATAAAACCAGTCAAGGCGTTCATCCTCTGCTTTAAAAAAGCTCAAGGTCTTATCAAACAGAGCTTTTAAATAAAAAACATCATCGGCAGCATAGCCAATTTGATCCTGACTTAAAGGACGGGCAAGCCAGTCAGAGCGCGTCTCAGTTTTTTTAAGCATCACCTTTAAATCAGAAGATAGCGTTGCCTGAAGACCGCGCTGAAAGCCAACATTTGCAAAGGCGCTCATAAGTTGCAGATCGATGAGCTTATGAGGAAGCCTAGACTTAAGCTCAC
>CAVJLP010000021.1:0-8762 GCA_963650525.1 Firmicutes bacterium CAG:534 | reverse complement strand
ACAACGTTTAGCTTCATTTACAATGACCTCAAGATCCTCAATACATGAGAACATAAGGATCCTTGCCTGACACTCACACAGTGCCTTGATAACAGGCTTTATTTCAAAGGAAAGCGGATCGATAAGATAGCAGCTACCATCTATTTCAAGCTGCAACAGGGATAGGATTGGAAGCAGCGTTTTAATTCGGTCAAACTCAGTATCCAAAGCGATGCAATCATCAGCACCAAGACTGTCTATTTTGGCAATAAGATCCACAACAGCTGATTTATCATCGCCGTTAATCAGGTAAATAGCTTTGCTCATTTAGTTATATTTCTTTTCATGCAGATAGCGACGCATGATCTTGCCTACTGGAGATTTTGGTAGCTCCTCGATAAACTCCACGATCTTAGGAAGCTTATAGCCGGTCAGATAACGACGGCAGTACTCCAGCACCTCAGCTGAGGTTAAATTAGGATCACGTCTTACCACGTAGAGCTTGATGGTCTCACCTGTTTTTTCAGAGGGCACACCTACAGCACAGCATTCGGCTACCCTTGAAAAACGCGAAACCACATCTTCAATTTCTGAAGGAAAAACATTAAATCCCGAGACTATGATCATATCCTTGATACGATCGATTATCTTAAGATAGCCACCTTCAAGCCAAATGGCGATATCCCCGGTACGCAACCACTTGCCGTCAAAGACGTGCGCAGTTTCAGCTTCATTTTGATAATAGCCTTGCATCACCTGAGGACCTAGGAACTCAAGCTCTCCAGGCTTGTTAAGATCCCATATCTCTTCATTGGTATTTTGATCGATGATACGGGCATAGGTAGATGGCAGGGGTATACCTATAGATCCGGTAAAGATGCGGGAGGTATAGGGATTGACGCAGGCCACAGGTGAGCATTCGGTAAGGCCGTAGCCCTCAAGAATGTGCTGTCCTGAGGCTTTGAAAAAACGCGAGGCCACACCAGACTGCACTGCAGCACCACCGCCTATAGTAAGACGAAGCTTAGGCATTGGACATTTATCGGTGAAAACGCCATGATCAAGCATTGCTGCAAAAAGGGTATTAACTCCGGTCATAACCGAGATCTCAGGATGCTTTTTAATTGTGGCTATAACCTTGTCAAACTGCCTAGGATCTGCAATTAGGATGCTGTTGGCAGCAATTCTTGTCTGAAGCATCAGATTCACTGTCATGGAGAATACGTGATACAAAGGCAGGCAGGTTAAAAGAGTTTCGCGTCCCTCTTTTAGCTCATGTCCGTACATTTCATAGCACTGCTCCACATTGGCAATGAGATTGCTGTGCGAGAGCATGGCACCCTTAGGCTTACCGGTTGTACCGCCGGTAAACTGCAAAAATGCTATATCAGAGCCCAAAATTGGCACATTCTCAAAGGAAAGCGCCGCTCCGATCTTTATACAATCCTTAAAACGTATGGCATTGGGCAGATTATAGGGTTTTACTATCTTGGCAATATATTTTGCCGCAAGATTATAAAAAGTCCCCTTGATGGTCCCGAGCATATCCCCAATATCGGTAATGATTACATCAGGAAGTGCTATGCTTTGTGCAACCTCCTGCAGTCTCTCACCTACTGTTGAGAAGGCAATAATACAGGAAATGCTAGAATCATGTAACACCGACCCAATTTCACGTGCCGTATACAAGGGATTGATGTTTACTACCCGTAATCCGCAACGCAAAGCTGCAAAAATTGAAATTGGATATGAAATTACATTAGGCATGATAATCGCAAGATTATCACCCTTTTTAAGACCAAGCTCCTGTTGCAAAAAAGCTGCTAAAGCAACCACACAATCATGAGCTTTTTCATAGGTAATTGAACAGTCAAAAGAGGTCCATGCCGCTTTTTTAGGAAAATGCGTACAGGAGTGGTCAAACATCAAGCTTAAATTATCACAATGATCAAGCTTAATATCTGGGGACACATCCTCAGGGTAGCTTTCAAGCCACGGTCTTTGCATGTTTACAGGAGCATCATTTGGCATAAGACCCTCTCTTAGTGTCCCCAGGATCTGGGGACACGATCATGCTTTTTTAGCTATGTGCTGCTTCAAACTCTTTTAAGTAGGTCAGCAACACCTGCACACCCTCTATGGGCATTGCGTTATACAAGGATGCACGCATTCCACCTAAAACCTTATGTCCCTTAAGGCCCAGAAGATTGCGCTCCTTAGCCCCCTTTAGGAATTCGGCATTTAAGCTCTCATCCTTCAAATTGAAAACGCAATTTACACGTGATCTGTCACAAGGTGCTATCACATTCTTATAAAAAGGTGATGCATCAATATAATTATATAACGCCTGTGATTTTTCGATATTACGTTTTTCAAGTTCCTTAACGCCACCTAGGTTCTTGATCCATTTAAACACGAGATCTGCCATATACCAAGAGAATACGCAGGGAGTATTATAAAGAGAATCAAAATCGCTCATCACCTTCCAATCAAGAATTGAAGGACAATACTTGCGAGCGTGTCCGATGAGATCCTCGCGCACAATTGCGATCACCAAACCTGCAGGAGCAACATTCTTCTGTACACCGAAGATAATGGCACCAAATTTAGATACATCCACCTCACGGGTGAGAATATCTGATGACATATCTGCAACCAATGGTACATCACCAGTATCCGGAATATGATTGAGCTCAATGCCGTTTACAGTTTCATTAAAGCACACATAGGCATATGAAGCACCGGGAGTTACCTGCATCTTGCTGTAATCAACGTGCCAAATACCGTCATCCCCCTTGATTGCACATTCATGCAAGATGGCCTCTCCAAAGCGCTCATTGCACTCCTTGTAGGCACAGCGTGACCAGTGACCGGTTACAAAATAATCAGCCTTGCCACCTTCAGGTAAGAGATTTAGCGGAACAGCTGCAAACTCACCACGTCCGCCTGACTGCAAAAAGATCACCTTGTAGTTATCAGGAATATGCATAAGCTCACGCAAAAGCTTCTCTGAGCCCTTAGCCACGGCATCAAATTCAGGAGATCTATGAGAGATCTCAACAACTCCTGCGCCCATGCCGGCAAAATCCATAAATTCCTTCTGAGCTTGCTCCATTACCTCAAGTGGCAAGGTGCAAGGACCTGCAGTGAAATTCCATGCTCTCATTTTCAGATCTCCTCGCTAGGATCCTGTGAATCGTTAACTAAGCCTTCGCTGTTATCTGCAGCAGTCTCATCAGATTTTTCTTCATTGAGACTAGATCCTGCAGCTTCCTGTTCTTTTTGCAAGTTTTCAGCTTCTTTCAAAGCCTGACGCTCGGCAGCACGTGCCTCTGCGGTGCGACGAGAATTCTCAACCACATCACCAGGGATTGACTGTACTGCAATAATATTCTCACCATCTGATGGTCTCATGAGAATGGTACCGGTTGCACTACGAGACAAGGTTCTCATAGTCTCCATAGGTGAACGAATGATCTGACCGTGATCGGTTATCAGCATAAATTCAGAATCATCAGAGGCTCTTACAGCACCGACTACAGCACCAGCTCTCTCAACGCCTCTTAAAACGTACACACCCTGACTACCACGGCTCTTCTTCAAAGGAATGTCAGCTAGGGCCATGCGCTTGCCTATACCGTTAGAGCCTACTATCAAGCACTCCTTCATAGGATCATCTAAGGACATTACCATTAATGATACGCAGGTGGCACCACCTATGAGCTTGATACCGCGCAGTGAGCCTGAGCCACGTCCTGAAGGTCTGATACCCTGACCGCTATGACGATCGACGCTTGAATCCTCATCATTATCATCAGAGGCTTCAATCTCATCGCCCTCTTCCTCATCACTATCCACCTTAGAATAGTAATCGCAGAAGTGCAAAGCCTTGCCGTTTGATGCAAAGAGGTAGATATCGTCATCACCTGATGAAATCTCTGCGCCGATGAGCTCATCGTCATCTGCCAAAGCTATAGCCTTGATGCCAGCATCATTGTTACGGCCGATAAAGCTCTTGAAGGCAGAAATAGCAGTCTTCTTCACACGACCAGTCTTGGTTGCCAAGAAGAAATAGGAACTGTCAAACTCTTCATCATTATCAGGCAGACGTACCATGGCAGTGATCTTCTCGCCTTCATCTAGCTTGAAGATATTCTGCACCGGGCGTCCTCTCCAGCTCTTATTATCAGAGGTGGGCAGATCGTAGACAAGCGTAATAAAGGCACGTCCCTTTGAGGTAAAGCAAATCAAACGATCGTGAGTATTAGCCACGATAATTGAAGTTAAGAAATCAGAATCCTTAAGCTTAGCTGCCAGTCGTCCCTTGCCGCCACGATGCTGTGATTCATAGGAGGCAATGTCCATATACTTGACGTAGCCTTCATTAGATAAGGTTACGATGACATCCTGACGGGCAATCAGATCACCCTTGTCAAACTCGGTTAGATCCTCAATAAAGCCAGAGCGTCGCTTAGAGCCAAATTCACGCTTGACCTCTTCAAGCTCCTCGCGGATGACCTGCTTCATGCGCACAGGATCATTTAGGATATCAAGATAGCCGCAAATAGCATCTAACAGCTCATTGTACTCATTGCGCATCTGATCCTGTGCAAGATGAGTAAGTCTTGATAACTGCAGCGCCAAAATAGCATCAGCCTGAGCCTCTGAGAGGTAATAGATATCACCATGTACGCCTCTATCCTCAGGAATACCCTGTGGCAGAGCAACATTGATGCCCTCAGGGGTACGCCTAATAAGAGGCTCAACCTCAATTGATGACCACGGCTCAGCCATGAGACGAGCTCTGGCATCAGCTGTATTTTCAGAGGCGGTGATCATGTCCACCACACGCTCAATATTAGCCTTGGCGATCATCAGGCCCTCACGGATATGGGCACTGCGACGATCACGGCGTAACAAGAACACGGTACGGCGGGTAACCACCTCACGACGGAAGTCAACAAACTCCTTTAAAATCTGCTTTAAGGTCAGAAGACGCGGATGGTTGTTGACGAGCGCAACCATATTGATGGGGAAGGATGACTGTAGCAGAGTGTTTGAGAAGAGGTTATTTAATACCGCCTCCTCATAAGCATCACGTTTTAGCTTGATGGCAATGCGCACATCATAATGCTTATCTGATTCATCCTGAATCTCAGAAATTCCCTCAATCTTCTTCTCGCGCAGCATGGTAGTCAACTGCTTGACTATATCCTGCTTGTGCAGCACATAGGGGATCTCATCGATATAGATAGTCTTAACTCCAGACTTATCCTCCTCGATATGATAGCGAGAACGGATCACACAACGACCACGACCGGTGGCATAAGCCTTGCGCACGCCCTCGCGACCTACAATTTCACCACCTGTAGGGAAATCAGGGCCTGGGATGTAATGCATGAGCTCATCTAAGGTGATATCTGGATTTTCAAGTAAGGCAATTGCTCCATCCAACACCTCATTTAGGTTATGGGACGGAATATTAGTTGCCATACCGACGGCAATACCAGAGGAGCCGTTTACCAACAGATTTGGGAAACGGACAGGCAAAACCTCAGGCATGGTCTCAGTGCCATCATAGTTTGGCACCATGTTGACAGTATCCTTATCAAGATCAGATACCATCACGCGCGCAATCTTGTTGAGTTTGACCTCAGTATAACGGGCAGCTGCAGGACCATCACCATCGATGTTACCAAAGTTACCCTGACCATCGATCAAAGGCTCTCGCATTGAGAACCACTGAGCCATACGTACAATGGTCTCATAGGCTGCAGCATCACCGTGCGGGTGGAAACGACCAATAACATCACCTACGATACGGGCTGACTTTTTGGTGTCCTTCCACACGTTCAGATCGTTCATGTCAAAAAGTACACGACGATGTACTGGTTTTAAACCATCACGTACATCAGGTAATGCACGATCGACAATTACGCTCATAGCGTAATCAATAAATGACTGCTTGAGCTCATCCTCAAGGTTTACAGTCTGAACCTTCTGCACAACACTCTGAGAGGAGGTAAGTCCCTCTGGTTCTTGAGAGTTTGTACCTTGTTCTAAATCGGTCGTATCAGACATGAAATCTACCTATTAAACTTATATTTTTTCACTGAAAATTAACTTAGAAATTATAGCATTTTTAGATACTTCAGGCAATTGAGCACGGCCCTGACGTGCTAGAATTAGCGAGCTTAAGATATCAATTTAGGAGTTGACGATGTGGTTTAAAAATGCCCGGCTCTACACCGTAGATTTAAGTGAACTAGGTGATGTGATCAGAGACGAAATTCAATTTGAAGATGCCTTAAACGCCTGCCCCTTCAAACCAGTTTCCGGAAATGACATTTCGTCAATCGGCTTTGCTCCGCTTTTTGGAAATAACACTACCTTTTCCTTTAAAACAGGAGGCGGCTATTTCTGTCGTCTGATTGAAGAAACCAAACTTCTGCCTGCATCCGTGATCCGTACCGAGCTTGCTAACCTCATAGAGCAAAAAGAAGCAGAACTTCAGCGTGAGCTTAGAAAAAATGAAAAGGAAGCTTTAAAAACTGCCATAACCGGCAAGCTACTCTCACAGGCATTTGCAACCCGTCGTGACATTCTGGCCTATGTACAACCTGAGAAGAAATTCCTAGTTGTTTCTGCATCCTCTGCAAAGCGTGCAGAAAAAGTGGTAGCTATGTTGCGTGAGGCTTTTATCTCCTTTCCTGCAAAGGTACTGCAGCCACGCTGTGCAGTTGACGACAGACTTACCTCATGGATTTCAAAAAGTGAAATTCCGCAGGGCTTTAGCCTTGGAACTGATGTGGTCCTAAAAAGCACCGATGATGAAGGTGGTGTAGTACGTGTATCTCGTGAGGATTTAAGCTCAGATGAGATCATGGTACATATTGAGGCTGGCAAGGTGGTAAATGAACTGCAACTACTCTATACCGATGCCCTATCCTTGGTATTAACATCAGATCTGGCGCTAAAGCGTATTAAGCCTACTGATCTTTACCTTGAGAAGAACCTACCAGAGAAGGCTGATGATCAAATAGCTAATCTTCAGGCTCACCTGGTGCTACAAGGGGCCTTATTAGATGAACTCGTAGAAAATATTTTGGAGATTTTTGACTGTGAGCATTGAGTTATTAGCCCCTGCAGGATCACCTGAGAATTTACACTACGCAGTATCCTATGGTGCCGATGCCATCTATGCAGGCGTCCCTAGGTGGTCATTGCGCGTACGTGGCAACGGCTTTACTAGGGATGACTTTCAAAAGGGCATTGAGGAGGCACATAAGGCCGGACGCAAATTCTACGCCGTACTTAATGCCATACCGCATATGCGTCGCCTAAACTCAGGCAGCTTTGGTCAGTCACTAAAGGAAATTGCCGCCTTAAAGCCTGATGCCTTCATCATGGCCGATCCTGGACTTATCATGCAGGCAAGAGAGCTGTGCCCTGAGATCCCGGTGCATCTTAGTGTGCAGGCTAATACGGTCAATGCTGGTACGGTTAAGTTCTGGCAAAAAAACGGTGTGTCACGCTGTATTCTTGCACGTGAACTCCCCCTTTCAGAAATTGAAATGATCCGTAATGAATGCCCCGATTGTGAGCTTGAGGTATTTGTACACGGGGCCTTGTGCATAGCCGTATCCGGACGTTGTCTTATCTCAGGTCTACTTGCCCGTCGCGATGCCAATACCGGAGCGTGCAATAACTCCTGCCGTTGGCCCTTTAAGGTACGCAATATTCATGCAGCCACATCTAATGCTCAAGGCTTTGTACCAGATGATGAGCTGTGTCTTAAGGCCGAGCTTGAAGACAACCAAAATCACCCTGGAGAATGGATGAGTGCTGAGGAGGACTGTCATGGTACCTATCTTATGAACTCACGTGATCTGTGTGCCCTGCCAGTACTTAAAAAACTTATCGATATCGGTGTTGATTCCTTAAAGATTGAAGGACGCTCACGCTCAGCCTTCTATGTTGGTGCTATCACCCGTGCCTATCGCATGGCAATTGATGCCATAAAGCAGGGACTTGAGATCCCAGATGAATCATGGGAGCTAGTAAACTCCATTCCTTCCCGCGGCTATACCACTGCACTATTAGAACCTCACCGTCCCGACGAAACTCAGGATTATGAGACCAATTCGCCAACCCCAGGACGCTTTCAGGTAACAGGTGCCATCACCTCTCAAGATGATGACGGACTCTTGCATATTGCAGTTAAAAACCGCTTTGAAAGTAGCAGTCGCTTAAGATTATTTACCCCAGACGGTCTTTTTGATCTTGATGCATCAGATATGCGTGATGAGAAAAAAGGCAATAGAGTTGATGTTGCCCCTGGTAGTGGCTACTTTGTAACCATCCCTTGCAACAGGAAACTTGATCTCAGCTCAACGGTACTGTTGCGTGATGACGGAGATAGGACTTAGGCAAGCAAATTTTCTAGACTTTTCCCCGCAGTAATGCGGGGAAGCATAAGGATCTAAGCTATAAGCTCAGATTTTAATCCTCATTTCTTCTCATCTGCTCTGAGCGTTCACGTAGAAGTTTGCGGGCCTCAGCACGTTTATCATCTATGTCCTCGCCCTCAGACCAACCATTGATAGCTTGAGCAGCCGAGGTTGCAGGATACCTTTTTCTAAGTTCCTCCTGCATGCGACGGTTACTCTCCTCATCATTACGTAATCTCTGCTCACGAGCCCACTCTGAAATGATCTTAGCATCAACAGAGGCATCTCCCGAGGTCAAAAGCTCATTGCGACCTCGCTCTTGATAAGTACGCT
>CAVJLP010000020.1:0-27546 GCA_963650525.1 Firmicutes bacterium CAG:534 | reverse complement strand
GAATTTTTTTTGGCAAAATTGCTTAAGATAGATTTATGAGAGATTTGAAAAAAGGTTAAATTTCTGCCGTGGAGGCTTTCTAACGCTAATGCGTTGGATACAAAAAAAGACCGGGTAACCCCGGTCTTTTGAATTGATAGCCAATTCGATATTAACGCTTGGAGTACTGAGGGCGCTTGCGGGCCTTGTGGAGACCAACCTTCTTACGCTCAACAGCACGAGCATCACGAGTAACGAAGCCAGCTTTGCGAAGTGCAGAGCGGAAGGTTTCGTCGTACTGGATCAATGCACGGGTAATGCCGTGACGAATAGCGCCGGCCTGACCGGTGATACCGCCGCCGACTACGGTGACGTAAATATCCAGCTTGTCGGTGAGCTCAAGCAATTCTAGAGGCTGAGTCACAACCATACGAGAGGTCGGACGGCCAAAGTACTGCTCTAAGGACTTGCCATTGATTTCAAGCTTACCAGAGCCCTGCTTAATGAATACGCGGGCGGTGGATTCCTTACGACGGCCAGTGCCGTAATACTGATTTGCAGCCATTTCCTATTGCTCCTTAAATCTTGAGTTCCTGAGGCTGCTGAGCACCGTGATTGTGGGTCTCACCAGCATACACCTTGAGTTTACGGAACATGGCACGGCCAAGAGGTCCCTTCGGAAGCATACCGCGAACGGCTCTTTCGATGATCTCTTCAGGCTTGCGCTGCTGCAGCTCGTTGAAAGAAGCTTCCTTAATGCCACCTGGGAAGCCAGTGTGGTGATAGTACTTCTTATCAAGAGACTTGTTGCCGGTAACCTTAACCTTAGAGGCGTTGATCACGATAACGTAATCACCAGTATCTAAAAAAGGAGTGTACTCCGGCTTGTGCTTGCCGCGCAGACGGCTTGCAATCTCAGTGGCGATGCGGCCTAAAGTCTGGCCATTTGCATCGATGACAAACCACTCACGCTTAATAGTGGATGGCTTAGCAACATAAGTTTTCATTATTAACCCTTTATTTCAGATCATTTCTGATCCTAAAAAATCAGAGATTTCTCTCTGGTAAATTCCAAACAAACCGTCCTCGCGACAGGTTTGCGCCAGGCCGACACGGGTGGGAATCCGTTGCCCGACTAAAGGGGCGTGCGTATTATACACGTTCTTTATTTTTTTTTATCAAAATAAAGCGAATTTTTCGCATGAAAATGCGTTTTCATTCCAGAGACGGAAGTAAAAAAAAATTTTACTAATTTTACTCTGTAAAAAAGTTATTACCGTATCCATGTATAAGGCAGAGAAATTTTACTTAGTGTTTTGATTTCTTTGCTCAGCACCACTAAAAAACTTTTGATTTCCATATAGAATTTGTAATCAGCTGTCTTTTAGTTATTTTCTGAACTTAGGAAATTCATCATGATTTACATGCTTATTGTTGTTGGATTTATTGTTGGCTTTTTCCTCGGAGCAGGATCCTATGCCATGGGATTGGTGAAATTCCTACCAAATCACCGCATGCAAGATGAGCTTACACGTACCAAGCGCGAGCTTGCTGCATCAAAGCGAGTACTGGACGAAGTGTTCAAAACCTCTTCAGAGCTTTTCTCAGAGCTTGATAAAAGCTATCACGCTTATGCCAAGTTTATGAATGATGCTGCATCTAAGCTTTCATCTACAGACGGTTCTTTGTTTACTCCTCAAAACGAGCTTGAGGTTGAGGACAGTTTAAAAAAAATGCTCGGTGGCAAGCATCTTGAAGATTTTAATGCTGAGGCCGAGGCTTCTTCTGTTGATAAGGATGTTATCAATGATGTTGAAGAGGATGTAGCAGAGCCTACAGTCTCAGAGGATAGTAAAAATGTAACAAATGAAGAGAGTGCTTCTGGCTCTAAACTTGTTGATGCAAAGGAGACTATCAACGTTGTAAAAAAATCAGAGCAGGTTGAGACTGAAGAAAAAATTTGATTTTTTTCTACAGGCTAAGTTTTATCAAAGACAATTATTATATAAATTAAATTATAAAAAGCTTCACAGGTGTGAAGTTATGATGAATTTTAAGAGACAAGAGGATATGAATATGAACTTTAAACGTACGGCAGCTGCAGTTGCAGTTATCTGCGGATTAACTATGACCTCGGCCTCATTAGCCCCGGCTTTTGCATCAGCTCCATTCTTTGGCGGTGAAAGTGCGGACGGGCAGATCCCATCCCTAGCTCCCATGGTCAAGCAGGTTTTGCCAAGCGTTGTGAACATTCAGGTGAAGGGTAAGAAGAGTGTGGATGTTCCAACTCTGCAGATCCCTGATGAGTTCAGATTTATGTTCCCTGGCTTGGATAATCAGAGCCGCAAGCAGCAGCGTGAGTTTAAAGCTTTAGGCTCAGGCGTTATTATCAATGCCAAGGAAGGTCTGGTAGTGACTAATTTCCATGTTGTAGATGGCGCTGATGAGATCAAGATCGATACCTCTGATGGGCGTACATTTGAAGCTAAGAAATTAGGCGAGGACAAACATACCGATCTTGCTTTGTTAAAGCTCAAGGATTTTAGCAACCTAACTGAGATGGCAATTGCTGATTCTGATGAATTGCAAGTAGGTGACTTTGCAATTGCCATCGGTAATCCTTTTGGCTTGGGACAGACCGTAACCTCAGGCATTGTTTCAGCCCTGGGAAGGTCCGGCTTAAATATTGAGAACATCGAGAACTTTATTCAGACCGATGCAGCTATCAACAGCGGTAACTCCGGTGGTGCTTTGGTAAATCTCAGAGGAGAGCTAATTGGCATCAACACTGCAATTTTAGGACCTAATGGTGGCAACATCGGCATTGGCTTTGCTATTCCTGCCAATATGGTAAAGACCGTAACTGATCAGATCCAAAAGTACGGTGAGGTTAAGCGTGGCATGTTGGGCGTAACCGGCTCCGAGCTTAATGCTGATCTTGCACAGAGCTTTGGCTACTCACAGAGTTCAGGAGCCTTCGTAAATGAGGTTATGAAGGGATCTGCTGCTGATAAGGCTGGCATAAAATCAGGCGATATCATCACTACTGTAAATGGTAAGAAGGTTTCCTCCTTTGCCCAGTTGCGTGCTGCTGTTGCAACAAATCGTCCTGGTAGTACCATCGATGTAGGTGTCTTCCGTGATGGTAAGGAACTGATGCTGAAGGTAAAGCTAGGTGATGAGCAGAGCTTTGATAACGATGATGACGGCGATGATGGTTCAGCATTAGCTCCAGCATTAGAAGGTGCTACCCTGTCAGATGCTGATCATGGTGTAAAGGTCGATACAGTGCAGCGTGGTTCAATGGCTCAGCGCCTAGGCTTAAGACAAGGCGACGTTATCACCGGTCTTAACCGTTCTGAGGTTAAGAATGTTGCCGAGCTTAAGAAGATGCTGAATAAGGCTAAGGGCCGTATCAGTGCATTGCGTATTGTCAGAGGTAATTCTGAGATCTTCATTACCTTAAGATAATTAAAAGCACATTTTTCATGTGAGTAAGGCTGCCTTTTGTAACAGGCGGCCTTTTTAGATTAAGGAGCAGGCATTTTCAGCATTTTGTATTTGACAGATAGCATCTGATCCCCTAATTTACATATTGAAATTCCATGTAAATCATCTGAGATGAACCTTTTGCTATGTCACCTGTGCTAAAGAAAACATTGACCGTAGTCGGTCTCCCTGCATTGCTAGGGGTAGTTGTCGGCATTATCATTTTGGTGGTAAATCCTAAGGCCGGACAGCATGTAGGCGATGTTCTTTACTCTAAGGGGGTTAATGTTGATACCTATGCCTATGCAGTTGCAAGGGCTGCACCTAGTGTCGTAAATATCTACGTTACAGGCTTGAATACTGATTATTCCGGCACTGAAAAGAAGCTTGGTACGGAGAGCGCAGATGTGACTAATTCAGCCTCAGGTGTCATTATGCGATCTGATGGTTACATCGTTACCAACTATCATGTGGTCCCCTCTCAAAATGAGCCCGGACAGGCTATATGGGCCATGCTTAGAACTGGTGAGCTCTATCAGGCCTTTGTTGTTGGATATGATCCCCGTACGGATTTGGCGGTGCTTAAGGTCGATGCTCCGGGCCTTAAGGCTATTCCTTTGCAAAGTGCAAATCATGAAACTCAGGTAGGGGATATCGTTTTGGCAATTGGTAACCCCAATAATTTGGGGCAGACGGTAACTCACGGTATTATTTCAGCAACTGCACGCTCAGGCTCTGGTCTTATTGCCAAAAATCAGATGAATATTAGAGAGGGGCTACAGGATTTGATTCAAACCGATGCCCCAATTAATAACGGCAACTCAGGTGGAGCTTTGGTGAATACCGCAGGTGAAATGGTTGGTATTAATACAGCCTCGTTTAATGGCTATCAAACCTATGGCATCGGTTTTGCTGTGCCTACAAAGCTTGTCACTGCAGTGATGTCTGAAATCATATCCCACGGCCGTGTGATCCGTGGATATCTTGGAATATCTGATGACGGATCTGTGCCTCTGCCTAATCAGAAGGGAGTAGGGGTAAAGGTAGGCTTTGTTGATCCTTCAGGACCTGCTGAGGGTGTTTTGGAGGTAGGCGATATCATCTATGAGGTGGATGGTGAGCGCTTTAGTACCTTAAAGGAGCTTATTGGTTATATATCCCGCACCTCTCCTGGTACCGTACTGACCTTTAAGGTTTTACGTAATGATGAGGAAATAGAGCTTAGCGTAACGCTAGCAGAGGACAGAATCGGAATGTAATCTTCACATAAGTTCATTAATGTAGGATAAAGAAAAGGCTCCTTACGGAGCCTTACTATTTATAGGACGAGGATCAGTTTAATCCCTGTAGCTTCTTTCTGGCGACGCTTTCTATTAAATCGACTGCACCTTCAATTCCAAAGGTTCCAGAATTTACCAGCAGGTCAAAATTGTCATAGGGATTGTCATAATACTGATGACGGCGACGATAGGTACTGCGGGCTTCATCAACTCGACGAATAGATGCCTCTGACTCCTCTCTGCCACCAATTTGTAGATCCTCCATGCAGTGACGCAGACGATCATCAAAGGGCGCGTAGATATAGACACGCAATACGTTCTCACGTTTTCTCAGGATGCTTTCAGCACAACGACCAACAATGATGCAGTTGCCTTTTTCTGCGTAATCTTCAATAACATTGCGTTGCACCTCATAGAGTTTTTCTGAGGAGTTATACACGCCGAAGTTGAAAAGATAGGTCTTACGCATGAAAAAGCGGTTGTAGCCAGGATGTTCATCTAGACGGGAGATCTCAGGAATAGTCATATTCATACGACGTGCAGATTCTGCAACGATGTCTCTATCTAAGATCTCAAAGCCCAAATTTTTAGCAAGTTTTTGACCAATGGTGCGTCCCATGGATGCAAACTCACGTGATATGGTTATTACCGGAGCTTTCATAGATTATTTTCTCCAAATTTCCTATCAGGCAGTGACACCACGTTTGGCCTGCATGCGTCGTACCCACATGGAAAGGCTGAAGTTTATAACAAAGTAAATTAATGCAGCGGTACCATAAAGTACGAATACATCGGACACGTTAATTGTACCCAATCCGTTATATACGTTAGCGGAGCTTAAGATCTTTCGTACGCGGGCCATTAACTCAATGGTGGCGACGTTTGCCAAGAAGGAGGAATCCTTGATGGTGGTAATGATCTGTGATAGCAAGGTAGGAACTACCTTACGCAGAGCCTGAGGCAAAATGATGTAGTACATGGTTTTGACCACGCCAAAGCCCTGACTGTAGGCTGTTTCAAACTGTCCACGAGGTACCGCATTTAAGCCACCGCGGATAATTTCGGCAATAACTGATGAGGTATACACAGTTAAAGCCATTGATGCCTTAAAGAGCATCTTGGTTTCAACTGATGACAGTCCAAACAGTGGATGACCAAAGAAATCAGGTACCGGGCAGAAAACAACTGCTACGAAGATCCACAACAGTAACGGAGTGTTGCGGAATACCTCAATATAGAGGCTGGCTAAATACTTAAATACTAAATATTTAGGAGCATTGCAGTAGTTGCGCATGAGGGCAAGTACTGCACCGATAACTATTGATAGCAATACTGACACCGTAGAGATGATGACAGTAAATAAGGTACCCTTGACTACGTAAGCCCATACAGGACCTAATGTCAGTACGTTGAAGCTTGCAATCCATTCTTCCATGACATATCTCCTGTTACATTACATCGCGTTTCTTGAGGCTCTGTTCCCAGATGCTTGCAAGTTTTGATAATGGGTAGCACATTGCAAAGAATAAGACACCGCAAATAACATAGGCAGGTCCATAGGCACCACCGGTATTAACACCTGTGACAAAGTTATAGGTTGTAGAAATCAGATCAGCACCGCCAATGATGTAGAGTACGGCTGTATTCTTAGTCAGGTTTACAATCTGGCAGGTCATAGGAGGCAAAATGATTTTTACGCACTGTGGCAAAATCACATAACGCATGACTCCTGCGTAGGTAAAGCCTTGGGATTCGGCTGCTTCAAATTGTCCCTTAGGAACTGCGGTAATACCGGCACGGAAGACCTCAGCCATATAGGCACCGTGATAAATGCCGATTGAAATGATGCCGGATGCCATAATTCCGATACTGTGTCCTGAGAAAGACAGTGCGTAATAGAGGAAGCAGATCTGCAACAAGAGCGGAGTGTTTTGGATGAACTCCACATAGCATCTTGCCAGCAATTTCAGAGACTTCTTCTTGCCAGTGGACATAAGACCGAAGATGAGACCTAAAATCAGGCTCAGTATGATTGCAAAGATTGCCACTTCGACCGTGTTCAGAAAACCGAACAAAAAGGTTCCTCTGAAATTCCAGACCACAAGCCACGCTTTTTCTGAAAAGAGAGATTCCATATGCGCTCCGAAAATTCGGGCTCCGAATAGGAGCCCGGAGTATTAACAAAATGTGGGACTAGTCGAGGTGGTTTTCTTTGATTAACTTCTCGATAGTGCCGTCCTTAAGCCAGCCTTCCATGAGACCGTTTACGTAGGCGCTAAGACCAGAGCCCTTCTTGGTAACAGCACCGTATGCCTGAGGTGCAAACTTATCTTCAATGAAAGAGCGACCAGGAGTCTTGTAGATATTGAGAATTGACTTATCTACGCAGAAGGCCTGTACTTCACCCGCGGACAATGCAGTTGAAATTGCAGGATAGTCGTCATACTGCTGGAAGGAGACGCCTTCAGTCCAGGTATGAGGATCAAAGGTTGCAGGATCAAAGCCCTTGCCTTCGATAAGTTTGTTATCGATTAGAGCCTTAACTAGTGCGCGAGCAGAGGTAGAGCCTGAGGACACACCAACCTTGTGCCCCATAACATCCTTTAAGGTCTTGATGTTAGATTTATCCTCAACTAGAACTGACACATAGTCGGTATAGTAGGGGGTGGTGAAGTCCCAGTGGGTCTTACGTTCATCAGAGATGGTGAAAGTAGCAAGTACTACATCAAGATCGCCTGAATCGATAAGCTCGGTACGGGTTGCGGCAGTAACAGCGGTGAACTCAACGTCAACGCCAATGTCTTTGGCAATTAGGCGGGCCAAATCATCCTCAAAGCCCTTATATTCACCAGAGAGCGGATCTTCAACAGAGAATCCAACTACAGCATTCTTAACACCTACCTTTAACACGCCACGATCCTGAATGGTTTTGATCTCAGGAATTGAGCTGTCTGCGGCATAAGAAATGGAGGCAGAGCCAATTGCCAAAGCGGCGGCGCTTAATGCTGCAAATTTAAAAAAGTTCTTCATAAATATAGCCCCCTTGTTGAGCTTTTAGAGATAAAAATCAGTGTTTTAAAATCTTGCCTAGGAACTGCTTTACACGATCTGAATCAGGATGATCAAAGAGCTTTTCAGGAGTTCCTTCTTCAACCACACGACCGTCTTCCATAAAGATCACGCGATCGGCTACCTGACGGGCAAAACCCATCTCGTGAGTTACGACTACCATGGTGATATTTGATTCTTTTGCAAGTTTCACCATAACGTCTAACACTTCCTGAATAGTTTCAGGATCAAGTGCTGATGTTGGTTCATCAAAGAGCATGATCTTACTTTGTTGGCACAGAGCTCTTGCAATAGCGATACGCTGTTGCTGTCCGCCTGATAGTGCCTGAGGATATACATGCTTTTTGTCCTCAAGTCCTACTATCTTTAAATACTTCATGGCTAAGGCTTCAGCTTCCTTTTCATTCATGTGATGAATTTTTACTGGAGCTAAGGTCAAGTTGTGAAGCACATCTAGATGTGGATAAAGATTGAAAGACTGGAACACCATTGACATGTTCTCGCGAATAACCTTCAAACGGTTCTTCTCGGTAAGCTCAGTACCACCGATGGTAACCTTGCCAGAGGTTGGAACTTCAAGAAAGTTCATGCAACGTACAGTGGTTGATTTACCAGAGCCTGAAGGTCCGATGATGACCAGCTTCTCGCCTTCGGCAACCTCTAGGCTAACGTCCTTTAGGACATGAAGATCGCCGAAAACCTTATTGATATGGGAAAGTTTGATCATTGCTGTCATTTTTGAAAACCGCTTTTTTATAAACTCTGGTTTGAGTATATGTGCACGGTAATGACTTTTTGAACTAACTCACAAATTACCCCTTTATGGGGCTAAATGCACTTTTATAATACGAATTTTTCACTTTTTTAGTGCAAAAATAATAAAAAAGTCGACCATAATGATCGACTTTAATTTTTAATGATCTTTTTTGGTGCTAATTTTCTGGATTATCGATGCGGGTCACAATGCGTTTTGATGCTACTGCATCTGAAATATCCTGAGCAATGGATAACCCCTCAGTGGTGAGCATGTCACCTGTGATCTCTGCATTTATTCCGAAATCAAAAAGCTTGGTGTAGAACTTCTTTATAAGTAATCTGCCACCTGCAGTGCGCAGTACACAGCGGGGCATGATATGACGGAAAATGGCTATAGTACGCTCAATTTCCTCTTCACCTAATATAGCCTGATTTTCAAGCGGGGTACCCTTAATAGGATTTAAAACATTGATTGGGGTTGAGACAGAGCCTACTTCACGCAGGGTCATTGCAATATCAATACGATCCTCATAGGTTTCACCCATACCGATAATGCATCCAGAGCAGACCTCAAGACCTACTGCATGTGCATTTCTCAAAACCTCAAGCTTTTGCTCATAGGTATGAGTAGTACATACCTCAGGGAAGAAACGGGCGGAGGTTTCAACGTTATTGTGAAAACGGGTCATTCCACAGTCTTTTAGGTATTGAAGCTCTTCTTTGGAGATAAGTCCTAGGGAGCCACAGCAGCAGATCTTAAGCGTAGATGAGATCTTTTTATAGGCCTCGCCTACCTGACGGATCTCTGCAGGTGGTAGCCGTTTACCAGCGGTAACGATGGAGAAGCGGTGTACGCCATGATCGTTGTTGTATTTGGCTTCAGCGAAAAATTCATCAACTGTTTTAAGACGGCTGACACCTACTTTGGTGTCAAAGCGACGACTTTGGCTACAGAATTTGCAGTTTTCAGTGCAGTTACCGCATTTGCCATTGGAGATACAGCAAAGCTCAATCTTTTCTTTAAAGAAGTGAGAGGTGATCTTCTTAGCGCTAACCCTTAGTGCCTCAAGAGGTTCATTTAAAAGTTCTAATGCCTCATCACGGCTGATTAAATAACCGTTGAGGATTTGATCAGTGAGTTTTTCTAACTGCATCGACATTTCCTATAATTTTCAAAGGTTAGTTATTGTATCTGTTTTAGTAGTATCTGTAAAAAATTAGCGTACTTAAAGAAACGATTGCTCTTAGCTGGAGGCTTTTGTCTCTTTTACAGATGCTACTTTGGCGAGAGCTTTTTTTGTAGCTTTGGTTCTGGAAACTCTCTTATTAGCCTTTGTCAGACTTTTTTTTTCAGTCTTAGTCCAAAGTGAAGCCCCGTCCTCAGATAATGATGCCTGAGTCTTTGTCCCCTTCTTAAAGCTTACTCCGCGACGCGGAGATAGAGGGGGATTGCTCCCTTCATCGATGGTGAGCTTGTCCTTATAAAGTCCTGTGAGATAGGCATGCTCAATAAGCTTATTTAAGAGATCATTTCGTGAGGTGTTCAAAGATTCGGACATCTTTTGCAGACGGTCGATATTGGCTTTTGTAAACAGTACCAAAACTCGTTCAGATCTAATTTCATGGCGAGCTATTTGCTCCTCAAGGGCTTTTTTGTGGGCAATTAAGCGTTCAAGCCGTTCCTGATCCCATTGTGAAAATGCCATGTTGATAGCCTCATTTGTAAAAAGCCCCGCTATTGCAGAGCAGGGCTGACAGGTAGATTTCACTGTATCTTTGATACTTTAAAAGGTATCAGCACTACAGCCATTTTGGCTTTTGCAATGCTTGTTCATAGAGGTGCTCATACTGAGTGCATGAATCCTTCCATAAGAAGCGCTTGGCCATGGCGTTATGTTTGAGACGGCGCATTTCATCTGGATCTTCTAGATAGAGGATCAGGGTGCGACGCAGACAGGAGAGTAATTCCTCAGCTGAAGGATCATTAAACCAGAAGCCATTGCCATGCTCTTTATCGCTGTCATAGTCTATTACTGTATCGCGCAGACCACCAACAGCACGTACGATTGGCAAGGTTCCATATGCAAGAGAATAGATCTGATTTAATCCGCAGGGCTCAAATATTGATGGCATGAGGAAGAAGTCAGAGGCAGCTTCAATCTGATGGGCCATGACATTGTCATAAACAGGCATGAATACCATCTTATCCTTATGGCGGTTGGCAATCTCCTGCATCTGATACTGCAGGTTTGGATCGCCTGTGCCTTCAATAATAATCTGGACCTTGTGCTTTAAGAATCTGTCAAGGATCGGCAACAGCAGGCTTACGCCTTTTTGATCAGTGAGACGGCAGACCATGCCATAGATCGGGGTATCCCCCATCTCAAGTCCCAGCTGACGCTGCAGCAGATATTTACCAAGCACCTTCTCTTCCATGGTCTTAGCACTGTAATTAATGCGCAGTAGCTTATCAAACTCAGGATCCCAATCTGAATAATCGCAACCGTTAACGATGCCTGAGAGATCCTCTCGGCGGGCGAGGAAGTTATTGGTCATGCCATGGCCACCTAAGTAGGTAGTAAGCTCGTTGGCATAGCCTGGTGATACGGTATTGATCTTATCTGCGTAGAAGACACCGCTCTTTAGAAAGTTACAGCAACCACCAGATGCAATCATGTCGTTACGAATGTCTCTGATTTCAGGAATGTAATAGAGCTGTCCCTGATCAAAAACACCCTGGAAGGCTGCGTTATGGATTGTGATCAATGAACGAGTTTTATCAAAGAATGGATCATTGCCATATTTGCAACGGATTATTTGCGGAGTACAGCCGGTGTGCCAGTCATTACAGTGGACGATATCAGGCTTAAAGCCAATATGACGGGTTGCATCCAAGGCCGCAGCTGAGAAGAATGAGTATCTGGTACCGTTATCTCCGTAGGCCTGATTGTTATCTCCGTACATAGAGGTACGATCAAAGAAGCGACCGCAATCTATGAGCCAAACCTCAACATTTTCAAGATAAGACTGGCGAACCTTATAGGGAATATGCAGATTTAAATCAGGGTGATTTTCATTTAAAACACCCTCGTAAATAACCTTAAATTCATTCCAGCCCTTAATTAAGGAATAGCAGGGGATGACTAAGCGTACTTCGTGACCGTTTGCTTTCAACTGTAAAGGCAAGGCTTTGGCAACATCAGCCAAACCACCTGATTTAATGAAACCGGCCGCTTCTGATGCAAGAAAAAGGATCTGCATATTGGAAACCTCAATCATTAATTATGATGTTTTAATCTTAACACCTGTGTTCTGATAACCTTTTCATTTTATACGTCTTGGCAATTTTCTTAAGTTTGCATCTTCTAATAATTGATCTATGTCTTTTTTTAAACAGCACTTTGTCAAAATCAGCCATTGGTAATCTATGGTGTATATCTGCTCATATGACAGCAAAAAATTAAGAGTGGGAAACAAGAATCTTTTTGTGGGTGTGCAACTGCGCACATTATGCACAAACATCCATAAAAATTATGCCGGTACGCATTTTACGAAAACGTTTGTTGTTACAAAAAGGCTAAAAATGTGAATGATGTTCAGATTTTGAACTAATTTTATAGCTTATTGATGAGCGCCCTTTCTATAATCAACGCATCGCATTTGATAATAATTACCTAAGGAGTTTAATTATCATGAAGAAATTTGGCGTTGTTGCTGTTAGCGCACTAGCTGTTGCTGTTTCTGCTATGACCTCTGCTCAGGCTGCAGAAACTGTTTGGAAATTGGCATTTAACCAGCCTGAAGGCCACCCTGAAATGGTTGCTGTTCAGGAGTTTTCTAAGAAACTTGAAGCTGCTACTAACGGCAAGTATGCAATTGAAGTCTTCCCTAATGAGTTGTTAGGCTCCCAGAAAGAGACCATCGAGATGGTTCAGAACGGCTCTTTGGAGTTCTCTTTGGTTGCAGGTTCCCTGCTTGAGAACTGGTCACCTGATTTCTCAGTCTTCAATCTTCCTTACGTATTCAAAGACTACAAGCACTTACAGCGCGTTGTTAAGGATAAGAAGATCGTAGGCGATCTCTTCAAGTCAATCGAGCCTCAGGGCATCACCGTTTTGTGCGCTCAGTACTCTGGTACCCGTAACGTCTACACCAAGAGCAAGGAAGTTAGAACTCCTGCTGATTTGAAGGGCCTCAAGATCCGCGTCATGCAGTCTGACACCATGGTTAAGATGTTGAACTACATGGGTGGTACTGGTACTCCTATGGGCCAGGGCGAAGTTTACACCGCAATCCAGACTGGCGTTTTGGACGGCGCTGAGAACAATGAGGTTACCTACTATGCATTGAAGCAGCACGAAGTAGGTCCTATCTACAACCTCACCGGTCACCTCATGATGCCTGACTACATCGTTACCAACACTCAGTGGTTCAACAGCCTACCTGCTGAAGTTAAAGATTTCTTTGACAAGAACATTGACGGTTTGGTTGACGATGAGTTCGAGCGTTTCCAGGCTAACGTAGCAACCTCATTAGAGGCTGCTAAGAAGGAAGGCACCAAGGTCATCGAAGCAGATCAGGACGCCTTCAAGAAGGCTGTAGAGCCTCTCATCAAAGAGAAGGTCTCCACTCCTTCTGCTCAGGCTCTCTACGATGCTGTTCAGGCAGCTCGTGACTAATGAGTCCTAGTCTGCAGAACAAATGATTCTGCTCAAAATGGAGCCCTACCAAAACTAGGGCCCATTTTGTTTTTACTATTAAAACAATTAAGTTTGGAGTATTACGAGATATATGCAAGCTTTGACTGCAATTAAAAAGATCTTGGATAGGATCCTGATCTATGTTTGCATCGTGTGCTGTGCGGCCATGGTGCTCTTGGTCTCCTATCAGGTGGCCTCCCGTTTTATCCTAGGCGATCCTTCAGCAATTTCTGAAGAAGCTGCCCGTATTTTCTTCGTGTGGATGGGCCTATTTGCATCAGCTCTTCTCTATGGTGAGAAGGGACACATGAATATTTCCTTTATTCCCGATAAGTGCGGTTTAGTAGGTGGTCAGCTACTTAGAATTCTAAGTGAGATCTGCACCTTCGGTATGGCTATGTGGGTTCTAACCTACGGTGGTTATATCGTTACTATGAACGGCATGGGTCAGGTTAACTCTGCTATGACATGGTTGCGTGTCGGCGTGATTTACTCTGTGATCCCTATTTCTGGTTGCTTCGTGCTTTTCTATGCTTTCTATAACATTATGGAAGCTATTTCTAAGATTGCTAACGCTAAAAAGGGCGTAGCTGAGTCTAAGTAAGGAGTAATCAATGTTAACCACATCCGTTATCGTATATCTGTTGATCTTAACTCCTGTGCTTTTGGTTTTGGGTGTGCCTATTGGTACCTCCATCTGCCTAGGATCAACCCTCTCAATTTTCTCAATTATGGGTCATACCGCACCGCTAAATGCTGCTAACCGTATTTTCGCAGGTATGAACTCCTTTGCCTTGCTTGCAATTCCTTTCTTCGTGCTTGCAGGTAACATCATGAATACCGGTGGTCTTGCTGCAAGATTGATTAACCTTGCCAAGGTCTTCATCGGCTTTATTCCTGGTGCTTTGATGCACACCAACATCGTAGCTAACATGCTCTTTGGTGCAATTTCAGGCTCAGGTGTGGCAGCTGCCGCCGCTATCGGTTCAGTCATTCTACCTGGTGAGAAGAATGAAGGTTACGAGCCTAAGCTCTCTGCGGTTGTTAATATCGCATCAGCTCCTGCTGGTATGATTATTCCTCCGTCAAACATCTTCATTATTTACTCCCTAGCATCAGGTGGTGTCTCAGTTGCAGCTTTGTTCGTTGCAGGCTATATCCCTGGTATTTTGTGGGGCTTGGCTGTGTTAGCTGTTGCTGCTTACTATGCATGGAGGGGGGGCTATAAGAGCTCAACCATTCATGGTTGGGGCTTACGTGCCAAGATCGTTTGGCAGGCAATGCCTTCAGTATTCCTGATCATCCTTATCATCGGCGGTATTATTTCAGGTTTCTTCACTCCAACTGAAGCATCCTGCGTGGCTGTGGTTTATGCTGCTATTGTGGCAGCCGGCTCTCATTCACTGCCTCTAAAGAAGATCCCAGGAATGCTTCTTGATACTGCTAAGACCACTGGTCTTATCGTGTTCCTGATCGGTGTTTCTGCAATCTTAGGCTGGGTTCTAGCTTACGCTAAGCTTCCTAACATGATCGCTCAGGCTTTGCTCAACTTCTCTGATAGTGCATCAGTAATTCTCTTGGGCATGATGGTTATCATGTTGCTCGTTGGCTGCGTGATGGATCCTGCTCCTGCAGTTTTGATCTTCACCCCGATCTTCCTGCCGGTTGCAATTAAGCTTGGTATTTCTCCTATTCATTTTGGTGTGATGATGGTCTTCAACCTTTCATTAGGTGCTATCACTCCTCCTGTAGGACCTATCTTGTTCACCGGCTGCCGTATTGCACGCATGTCAATTGAGGATGTGTTCCTCAAGATGTTGCCTTTCTTCGGCGCTTTGATCATCGCTTTGGTATTTGTTACCTTGGTCCCAAGCTTATCCATGGCTTTACCTACCTGGGCAGGTTTGGTTCACTAATCTCACAAATGCATAGAGCCGTGAAAACGGCTCTTAATTCAGCCCGCAGTAAACTTCGCTGCGGGTTTCTTTTTTAAAGTGTAGATATAAAAAAAGTCTGGACTAAGCCAGACCTCTTTAATGATATGTAGCCAATGCTACCTTGCCATATAAGCACAAAAGCGGGTGTTCTTATTGAGGCATCTTACCGATTCAAAGCTTTCCTTAAGTTTTTCCTCGTAGCCTAAAAATGAGTTTCCAACAAGCAATAATGCTCCACCTTCATTAAGATGGGCAGGTGCTAGACGGATCATATTAAGAGTTGCCTCACGTTCAACGGCTGTTCCCTGATGAAATGGAGGATTAACCACAATTACATCAAAGCTCCCTAGACCGTTTAGCATGTCGGCACATTTAGTTTTTATCTCCACCCCGTTTAAGGCAGCGTTCTTTTTAGTAAGAGCAAGTGCTGAGGCGGATACGTCAGTTGAGGTGACCTCTTTTACCCCCATAAGTTTAAGATATACGCCGATCACACCGCAGCCACAGCCTAAATCGAGCGCAGTCTTGGCTCCATGAGCCTTGGCTCTAAGGCTTGCTATCAGCATGGCCGTGCCGTCATCAACTCTGCCTTGTGAAAATACTGCTTCATCCTGACAAAGACTAAGCTTTATACCATTGCTTTCAAAGCTGATGTTATCCAAGCCTTGATAAGCTGTACCATCAGTTACCTTTTCACAGCCCCAGAGGGTACATTTGCGTCTGGTGTCGATTTTACTTGGGCTACCAAATTCCTTTAAAAGGTTATTGGCACTTTTGCCCCCCTCATCATTAGCACCTGCTGCAAGTATGATGCTCCCCATGGAAAGTTTTGGTGCCATGATGCGTAGGGTTTTAATGTTTTGCGTTTTGCTCTTATCAATTAAAACCACCAGCAAATTGGCGTTTTCAATTTTAGGCAAAGCATCCTCAAGGGATGAATAATGAAGGTAAAGATGCTTGTAATTAAGGCACTGCTGAGGCTCAGTGGTAAGCTTCTGTCCTATCATGGCAGCCATGCGGGAGGCGGTATCGAAATTATCGACGATGATATCGGTACGCTGTGTTTTGGCCGCAAGCTTTAATATGCGTTCATCAAAGACGGTGCCTGCGATTATTACATTTTTACCATCAAATAATTGCTCATTAGGCTCAAGAATTTCATACAGTGGTGCAACCATTAAAGAGCCTCCGCAATCTTTTTATCACGTAATGCTTTTGCAAGAGTAGTGTAGGCCTCTACACTAAGGTTTTCGGCCCTGTCGGTAAGCTTAATTCCCAAAGCCTCAAGCTCAGATGCTGAAAATAGCTTCGATAGGGCATTACGCAGGGTCTTGCGACGGGCAGAGAAGGCGGTAACTGTAACAGTATTTAGTACAGGAGCTAATGCACGATCCTCATCAGTTAATGCCTTGGGAATAAGACGTACAACTGCTGATGTCACCTTAGGCTTTGGGAAGAAGGCCGTATTTGGTACGGTCAGCATAGGGATAACTCTAGCATGAAATTGTGCCATTACTGTAAGACGGCCATAATCCTTACTATCAGGACCTGCAGCTAGACGCTCCACCACTTCCTTTTGCAGCATAAAGTGCATGTCCTTGATGCCCTTTTGAGATAGCAGATGAAAGATAATAGGTGAGGTAATGTTATAGGGAAGATTACCAAATACGCGTAATTCACCAGCGCCAGGCAGAGCCTCATAGTCAACTTTCAGCGCATCACCTTCAATTAAGGTTAAGCCCTTGAGGAAAGGATCATGACGGAGCATTTCGGCAAGATCACGGTCAAGTTCAATTGCAGTAAGTTTGCCTGCTCTTTCAAGCACGGGTCTTGTTAAAGCGGCATGACCTGGGCCAATTTCCAACAGGTGTTCACCCTGCTTTGGATTAATGGCATCAACAATTTGACCGATGATGTAATCATCTTGCAGGAAGTTTTGGCCAAAACGTTTTCTGGCCTGAATATGGTGAGGAGGCAGTGCCATAAATTCATTCCTCTTAACTAAAAAAGGCTCGCCTTTGCGAGCCTAAAAAAATTACTGGTATTAATTAGCTGCGCCTTCGTCTTTTTGGTGTTCCATGTTGACACCGGCAGAGAGCAGTTCAGGATCTGTGATGTGGACATAAGCACTATCACGTAATTGTTGTTCCCAAAGACCGGCTTGCTCTTGGAAAGCTCTCTCAAAGAGGATCTCGCGGGCACGGGATTTGTAAGCCTCATCAGAGCTTGCATCGACCTTTATATCCTTGAGGGTAATGATATGCCAGCCAAAGGATGAATGAATAGGCTCTGAGATCTGGCCTTTTTGCAGCGCCACCATGGCACGAGCAAAGTTTGGATCAAAAATTCCGGGAACTTGATAGCCTAAATCACCACCCTGTGATGCCGAGCCTGCATCCTCTGAGTATCTCTTGGCTGCATCGGCAAAGGAGTATTGACCGTTGATGATATCCTGTCTGATTTTTAAAAGCTGAGCACGGGCAGCTTCATCTGATAGGATGATTGAAGGCTTGATAAGAATGTGAGCGGCATCATAGGTCTTTACAGGCTCAACAGCATCATGAGATACATCAAAGACCTTCATAAAGTGCAATCCGATAGGAGAGCGAATTGGACCAATCAGATCGCCAGGCTTAGCCTTAACTACCGAAGGTAGAAACCCCATAGGTACACGGGTTTCAGGAACATAGCCTAGATCGCCACCGTTTGCAGCCGTGGCATCGCGAGAGTAGCGGGCGGCAACGGATGCAAAGGAGGCTCCTGAGGCAATTTCACGCTTGACAGCAGCAGCCTGAGCCTGAGCCTGATTATATTGAGCTTCGGTAGGGTTAGCAGCTAGTGGTACAACTATCATGCCTAAGTGATAACGAGGCTCAACACTGCCTTGCTTTTTTAGTTGCTGAGCCAGTGAGTTGACCTCGGCATCGGAAACATTGATACGTGCTCTGACACCGGATCTGCGAAATTCGTTGATCATGAATTCGTTACGGAAGGTCTCGCGCTGTGCCGCCACTGACTGACCAGGAGCAATGCCCTCGAGTAATTTTTCAGGAGTGGTCTGGTTTTTAGCAGCGGTTTCCTGCAGGGCGGTATCAAGCTGCATGTCGGTAAGTTCAATGCCACGCTGTTTGGCAAGTTGTAGCACCAGAGTATTGGTAACAAGATGCTCCATGGCTGCCTTGCGTGCTGCAATAGGATCAAGGGCTACTTTTTGGCGTGATGCATTATTCATCACCTGACGGGTAGCAGCGTTAAGCTCGCTTTCCAAAATAATATCGTTGTTGACTACAGCAGCAGTGCTATCGAGTACAGTAGGGGCTGCTAAGGAACAGGTGGTGGTTGATGCCACTATGAGAGAGCCTATTAGTAGTTTTTTGATGATCATTTTTTTCTTTCCTATCATCAGCGGTTTAAGTTTGTGGGATCCACAAACGGCATGTAATGAGTACTGGTGGACATAGGATTTTCAACGCCTTCAACCTTCACTGTATAGAAGTTCTTAAGTTCTACCTGAAGACCTAACACGCGATCGCGTTTGTGTTCGCGCTTTGACCAGTCCATTTTGGCGTAATCTTCAAAGAAAAGCGTAAACGCCGTACAGCAATTTTCTCGACGTAAGGCTATCTTACGATCAATATTAAAGCTTTGCTCTAGATCACGATAGATCGCAGCAGTTAGGCTATAGTTATGATTCAGTGCAAGGTTCATCGCAAGTCCTACCTGACGGAGATCGCGGACCTTACCATTTTTCAAATCATAATTACCATCGCGTACAAAGCGGTAGTTGGTAGTCACCTTTGCACTTGATCCCTTGTAGCTTAGAGAGGCGTTGTAGCTTCTAAACTCCGAGTTTTCTGTGTCATAGGCTAAGGCTGAGTGCAGATACAGACGGTCAAACATCAAAGCATCGATATTAGATGCCAGCACTGAGCGCGGATATTTGGATGCCTTGTTTGAGGCGTACAGAGTTACACGGGTTGGATCAAAGCTGTAAGTCTGAGCAAGACCTAGGCGTAACACCTCGCGATCATGGGCATCTAAGAGACGGGAGGTTACACCTGTGGTAATAGCATTTACGTCGGCAATTCTGTCGATACCGGCATAACGTCTGAATGAATACAGGGAATAGTAATCATCTAGATGATCGGTGGTGTCGTAAAGCGCGATGTTTCTCTGATCATGATATGGAATGTACTGATATTTGATTTCAGGCTCGATGGTCTGGGTATGACGCATATCAAGAACTTTGCGCTCAAAGGTGGTTCGGCCACGAACCTCAAATTCATACAGTCCTCGATTGACACTTCTGTCAAGATTATCAAAGCCAAAATATGCAGATGAGGAGGCGTTGTATTTATCAAGTTTGCCTTGATCGTAGTGAGTTAAAAAGCCTCTTAATCCCATATCCAGAGTTGTACCACGTATATCGAATACATGGTATTTGACATAAGGCTCAAGATGAGATCTGATTGTGTGCTCAGCTGAATAGGTTCTAAAGTTTTCAAGCTCAAAGCGAGTGATCTCTGCGTAGGCTCCATAGGAGAAAGGTCCTTGGGTGGTACCAGTGCTACCTGATAATTTAGGAAGCATTGCAAAAGGGCGATTACGTACGGAGTTTGCCGATTCTGGTACTAAGGATTGATAGCGACGTAGTTCGGCCTCTACCTGCCAAAGAGGTCGTACATAGGAGGCTCGTAATTGCTGAATTAAGTGATCGTCAGTGATGGCTGCATCAGGCTGCGCTAGATCTGAAATATAGTTGTAATCGTTAGGACGAACACGTTGGTAGTCAATAGATGTGGTCAAATCGCCATTTAAGAAGGATGCATAGGTCTTTAAGTGCATGTACCAACGCTTGCGGCTTTCTCCCTCATGGCGTACCTGATCCCAGTCGGTATCATTTGGTAGGTAATTGAAAATTAACGAACCACCCACATTGCTAAAGGGCATGAAACGGAATTCATTTAGAAATTGCCAACGATGCTCACCTAGCCATGATGGGGTGAAAGTCCAGTCATAATTTGGCGCTAGATTGAAGTAAATTGGCTGAGTAAATTTCATATGCTCAGAGCCAATAGAGAACGATGGGTACAAAAGACCAGTGCGACGCTCAGAGGTAATGGGGAAGTTTATATAAGGAAGATAGAAAACCGGAATATCTCCTGCCCATACCCCCACATTCCATGCATGACCAAAGGCTTCATTGCGATCCATTTCTACGGTTGAAGCACTAATATGCCATGATTCATCACCTGCAGGGCAGGTGGTTAAAGTACTACTTTTGTAGACTTGGGTTTTGGCAATATTATCGATGTCATGCTTTTTGGCAGTACCACGAAGTACTGAGCCATTAAATTGAAATTCAGTATTAGTTAGATTAACTGTTTTATCTTTGAGATGGTAGAGTACGTCTTCATCGGTTAAAACGGTATATTCACCGCTGCGGATGACGCTTTTACCTGATGCTGTAAAGGTATCGGTTGCTCTTTCATAATGCGCAACATCTGAGTCTAGAGTCCTGTCCACCTGTGCAATGACCACCTTACCCTTATAGGTAAGATCGTTGTCCTGCTTGTTCATGTCGCCTTCAACTTCATCGGCCTCTACCGTTACCGGTGTTTTATTCATATCAAAGTTTGCGGGCTTTTTGTATGAGGGAACACCTGCATAACAGCTCATATCCCGGGCAGGGACTGGAAGCGTAGGAGCTGTATGAAAAGATCTAGCCTTCATCGCATTTAAGAGACGATAGGCAAAGGTAGAGCTATCGGCAAGCCTTTGATTCGTGAGATAACGTCGTGATGCGTCGGTGTTCATGACTGCTTTACTCTTGTTGGCAAAGCCTGTGACCGAATCTATTTTCTCTGGAGTTTTACTTGCAACACGAGATGTTGTAACGGTGTAATCTCCATCGGCTGCCTGAGCATAGGTTATGGTGGCAACAGCAACTGCCAAGGCTGCCAAAGCGCAAGATGTGCGAAGATTTTTTTTATTCACAAGTGAATGTTTTAAAAATGTTTTAGTCATTAGTGGTTAACGCCATCTTCTTCATCATATCCGCCAAAGCCTGAGGCATATTCGGCATCGTCGTCTTCAAACAGGGCAGGACCTTCGATTTTCATTTCATCTGAGGCCCATTGTCCAAGATCCAGTAATTTGCATTTTTCAGAGCAGAAAGGTCTGAAATTATCTTCAACGCGGTAAAGATGCATGGCACCGCAATGAGGACAACGAACCATCAAGCCTTGATCTGAATTCTTTGGACCGTCAACGTGAGTGTGAACACTTTGTGACAGTTCATCAAAGCTACCTTCAGGCAGTAGTTCTTTGAGGCTCATTTCAAATTCCCGGAAATATAAGTAACACTAAAGGGAATGTCTCCCACAGGAGCTCCCTTGTCATAGGGATAGAAACGTACACTGATCCTAGATGAGAATCCTGATACCTGCGGATATCCGCGGATACTGTTATTATCGTAGGTAATGGTAACAAGATCCAGATTATCAATATTCTCCTGCATAAAGCCTTGATGAGCTATGCGTTTTTGTGGCTCGGTACACAGTCTCCAAAGATACAGCAACGTAGTGATTGGAACTCTGAGACACTCAAGCTCATGCAACCATATCTTAACATTGCGACGACGTTCCTCATTTGGAAGGCTCAGCCAGAACTCAAATATAGGAGTGTCGTAGCAATTGATACCACAGGGCGTGCGGAAACGTTGTTTGATAATGGAAATTAACGGATCATCACGCAACACTGTACGCTGACGGGTAAATGAATCAAGCATGCTACGAGCAGTAACGATGTGCTGGCGTAATTCATTTACAAATTCCTTATCAACTTCAGGATCGGTTAACCAGTCCCGCAAGCTTGAGTCACATTTTTCGAGATCTTTTAGGATTTCAAGTTTTATGGTACCCATGCCGTCTACAAGATCGATATAGTCAACAATACAACGCAACAGACAGAAGGTTTCCTGTATGGTCTTGATATTACAGTTCTCTTCTGCTGTTTTAAAAATCTGTTCAAATTTGAGATAGGTTCTCGCCTTTTTACTTAAGGGAAAATCGAATTGAAGCATATTGGCGCCACAGCCTGATTTAATCAGGTTTTTTATTCTTGTTTAATGTCAGATAAAAACTATGTAATTTTATCACGGCTTCCTTGATTTCTTCTAAGGTTGTGTGGTCTGTTTCGATTAAATCATCGGCATGCTCTCGCCTGTAGCTACGGGATATCTGTGAGGCGATCATATTCAAAGCAGTTTTCTCATCAATATGATCTCTTTGAATAAGTCTTTGCAGCTGTGTTTGCTCGTTTACATCAGCAACTAGTACTCTATCGGCAATGTCCTGATTTTTGCCTTCAAAGAAAAGCGGTATCACCGCAATAGCATAAGGGGCGTTACATTCTCCTATGCGGTATCGAAGCTCATTCATGATGGCAGGATGTGTAATTTGATTGAGCTCTGATAGAGCCTTTTCATCTCCAAAAACTTTAAGTCTTAGGGCGCGACGGTCAAGCTCTCCTGAGGCACTGATGATATCTGCTCCAAAATGCTCCTTAAGACTTGTAAGCAGAGGCTGTCCTTGAGCTGTGAGTTCACGGGAAATTACATCAGTATCAAACACAGGTACCGAAAGCTTTTTGAAGTTATCAGATATTGCTGTTTTGCCACAGGCTATGCCACCTGTAAGTACAATGCAAAGAGTACGAAAATTATTGTTATCCATTTGTTATATATATGTTTTATGATGTTGAGAAGATGCTGATAACGACATCTGTTATTGATGCAAGGAACCTACTTTTTTAGTATAACTATTGTACCGAGGGAGTTGTGTCTGGCAGTAATTGCATCAACGATTTTTTTTAGAGGTAATAGCAAGCCTTTTAGAACTGTATAATCAGTGCATAAGAATATTACAGATGTCAGCTCCATGGCGCATTAAAGGTGCAGAACTGCTGTCTGAATTTTTAGGAAAAAATATGTATAACAATAAGATAATAAAGAATATTCTGATTTCTGTGGTAGGTGCTGCGTTGCTTTGTGCCTGTTCATCAGATACTCCAGCTGAGGTGAACAGTCAAAATGGAGAGCGCTCTTTGTATCTTCGTGGCGATATGAATGATTACTCTGTATCAGAGACATACCGCTTAAGAGGCTCTGATAAAGGTCAGTGCACCGAGGCTGCCCTACATGCTGACTGGTCTCCATATCATTTTAAATTTGCTGATGCCAATTGGAGCAGTGGCAGTAATTTTGGTTATGCCATGCCTCCTGGAAGCTTAGAGGAAGGATCCCGTGCGGTAAAGCTCAATGCCAATTCCAAATTTGAGGATGTAACCTTTAGAGTACGCCGTGATGGTATCTATCGTTTTTGCCTTGTAAAACAAAATGATGGTTATTATGCAACTGCAGAGCGTGTTGCTGATGGCAATGAGAAATCATTTAAGGAAAACGTCAAGTAAAGAGTAGATGCCATGGATACAGCAATGGTCCTTATTCGCTATCGCGATCATCTCATGTTAGAGAAGGGATTGTCGCAGGCTACGGTTTTGGCTTATAGCACGGATGTCCGCTTATTCCTTACTTTTATTCTTGAAAAATCAGGACATAGCTTTGCTGATTTTACTCAGGAGGATGTGGAGCAGTATCTTATTGAGGGCGGAGATATAGAATCAGGATCAGCTGCGCGTTTTTTGGTATCTCTCAGATCCTTTTGTGAATTTTTAAAAATAGAAAAGCTAAGAGAGGATGATCCCTGTGCTCGGGTTGAAAATCCGAAAATAACCCGTCAATTGCCAACGGTAATGAGTGAGGAGTGTGTTGAAGCCTTTTTAAATGCTCCGGATATTACTACTCATACTGGTTTACGTGACAAGGCCATGCTTGAGACTGTGTACGGCGCAGGCTTGCGTGTAAGTGAGCTGGTATCACTGCGTTTTGATAACCTTAATTTGACCGATGGCTTTTTGATAATTCGCGGCAAGGGGGATAAAGAGCGCATGGTTCCTCTTGATGCAAATGCCTGCTATTGGATTGATACTTATGTAAACAGCTTGCGATTAGATAGAGATCCCAAGCGTAGCTGTCCCTATGTATTTTTATCTGCCAAATACTCACAAGGACCTCGCAGTATGACGCGTATTGCTTTTTGGTACAGAGTTAAGGCCTATGCAAAGGAGCTAGGGATCACCTCGGATATCACACCGCATACCTTTCGCCATGCCTTTGCCACGCACCTTTTAAATCATGACGCTGATCTACGTACGGTGCAGATGCTACTTGGACATTCCAATCTTACGACTACACAGATATATACTCATGTGGCGACCAAGAGACTGCATGAGATCTATGAAAGAACTCATCCGCGGGCGTAGCTAAAAAAATCCCCACCTTTTGAGATGGGGATCGTATTTGCTAGCCTGATTTAGGCCTTTTTCTGATCATTGGTTTTAGCAGCATCTGCTTTCTTCTGATCATCTTCAAGCTTGTGCTCAAGGTAGTGGATGCTGACGCCACCCTTGATCTCAGCAGGATCAGTTAGTAATTCCTTATGCAACGGAATATTGTTCTTGATGCCGTCTAATACTAGTTCATCTAAGGCCTCTAGGGCACGTAGTCTTGCCAGTTCACGAGTATCATCATGAATAATAAGCTTGCCTACCAAAGAGTCGTAGTGAGGCGGAACCTTATAGCCCTGGTATACGTGTGAATCCCAGCGTACGCCCGGACCGCCTGGAACATGAAGCCAGGAAATAGTGCCTGGGGATGGAATGAAGGTCTTTGGATCTTCGGCGTTGATACGGCATTCAAAAGCATGACCGTGAATTTTGACATCGCTTTGCTTGATGGACAGAGGATTGCCTGCACAGACAGAAATCATCTCACGGACGATATCAACTCCGGTGATCATTTCAGTTACCGGATGCTCAACCTGAACACGGGTATTCATCTCAATGAAATAGAATTCACCGTTTTCGTAGAGGAACTCAAAGGTACCGGCACCGCGATAACCGATCTCCTCACAGGCCTTAGCACAGCGCGTACCAATGCTCTTACGCTGTTCTGCAGTAATGAAAGGTGCGGGAGCTTCTTCTAAAACCTTCTGGTTACGACGCTGCATGGAACAATCACGCTCACCTAGGTAGACAGCATGTCCTTGACCATCAGATAATACCTGGAACTCAACATGACGTGGATTTTCCAAGAATTTTTCCATATAAACTGATGAATTGTTGAAGAACATATCGGCTTCCTGACGGGTAAGCGCAATAGATGCCTCAAGCTCGGATTCTGCGCGGACAACTCTCATGCCACGGCCACCACCGCCACCTGCAGCCTTGATGATAATTGGATAACCAATTTTAGCTGCAAGTTTCTTGTTCTCTTCAATATCAGGCCCTAGAGCACCTGCTGAGCCTGGCACACAGGGAACACCGGCGCGTTGCATGGCTTTTTTAGCTGATACCTTGTCGCCCATGAGACGTATAGTATCTGCAGTAGGTCCAATGAAAATGAAACCTGATTTTTCCACCATCTCGGCAAAGTCTGCACTCTCAGAGAGGAAACCATAGCCTGGGTGGATGGCAGAGGCACCGCAGGATTCTGCGGCAGCAATCAAGGATGGAATATTTAAATATGAATCTTTAGGGGCAGCAGGTCCGATACATATAGACTCATCTGCAAGCTTGACATGCATCAAGTCGCGATCAGCGGTTGAATGAACTGCTACAGTCTTAAGCCCCAACTGACGGCAGGCACGCAAAATACGAAGCGCAATCTCACCGCGGTTGGCGATCAGTACTTTTTCAATTTTCATAATTAGGCACAATCCCCGAATTATTCAAACTCGAAGAGAGGCTGATCAAATTCAACAGTGGAACCGTTGTCTACCAAAACCTTCTTAATCACACCGGAACGATCAGCTTGTACCTGATTCATCATCTTCATAGCCTCGATGATGCAGAGGGTATCGCCTTCCTTAACGCTCTGACCTTCGGTTACGAAAGGATCAGCGGTAGGAGAGGAGGAGCGGTAGAAGGTACCAACCATGGGAGATTTCATTAGGTTTGCAGCAACAGGCTCAGCAGTTGCAGGAGTAGGAGCAACGACCGGCGCAGGAGCGGCAGGTGCTGCAGCAACAGGGGCTGGGGCAACAGCAGGAGCTGCAATTACGGTCTGAACAGGAGCTGCAGCAACAATAGTCTTATCACGGGTAATTTTGAGCTCTTCTTCGCCTTGCTTCAAATTAATCTCGGAGATGTCAGACTTGGAGACGATCTCGATGAGTTTTGAAATCTTATGGATGTCAATCTGCATAGACAGTTACCTTTTGTACTAAGAAATTGGTTATTGCTGAGCGCGCAAATATTGTGCTGCGCTGTCGAGGGCGTACAGATATCCTGAAAGCCCAAATCCTACAATCACCCCTTTGGCGATTGCACTTAAATATGAGTGGTGCCTAAATTCTTCGCGGCTGTGGACATTTGAAATGTGGATCTCGTAAAAGGGGATCTCAACTCCAGACAATGCATCGCGGATGGCAACGGAGGTATGAGTATAGGCTCCAGCGTTGAGCAGGATAAAGCCCACTTTCCCGCGGACTTCCTGAATTTTATCAACGATAGATCCTTCATGATTAGACTGATAGCACTCAATATTGACACCGAGTTCGTCGGCGCGTTTATGGAGCATATCTTCGAGATCTTTTAAAGTCTCGTGGCCATATATCTCAGGTTCACGCATTCCTAATAGATTCAAATTAGGTCCGTTGATAACTAATATGGATAAGTTTTGCAAAAGCAGATTCCTTCATCAGCTGAGAATTCTAAAAGAGGGAACTTGTTAATCAAACGCATAGAGTTTAGATCCTCTAAACGATGACTATACCCCAAATTTAGACTGTATCGGATTTTAAGCCAAAACAAGGTAAAAACAAGCGAAAAAACACACAATTTTTTAAAAAAACATCGTTTTTACTTAAAAAATTGTGATGATCATAAGGTAACTGTTAGAGAAAATGTGATGCTGAGTTTTGAATAGCTCTAGTCATCATTGTCTGTGCTCATATTTTTCTATAAGACAGGCATGAGTCTTGGTGCTTTTATCATAATTGATACCAACTAAAAGAACTTCACCTTGATAATTTGCAAAAAAGTTGGTGTAGTGCTTATTCTTTATCTGATCAATAGCCGCTTGTGCTGATTGATCGTATTTAAGCTCAATTAGTAATGCAGGCTTTGTTACACCTGTTTTAGGCAGGTAAACGAGATCGGCAAAGCCTTTTCCGGTAGCCATTTCGCGTCTTACTATGTAGAGATCACGGCTAC
>CAVJLP010000019.1:0-29192 GCA_963650525.1 Firmicutes bacterium CAG:534 | reverse complement strand
TCTCCTTGTAATAACCATTGGTAGAAGCCTTATCAAGCGGATAATCGTATTCATCTATTAATACAATTACTTCCCTACCATAATGCTTATAGAACAATTGAGATAGAGTCTTTAAGGAAAAAGCTAAATCACTAAAGGTAGGATCTGCTGTAAGTAAGCTACTTTGCGACAGGATCTGATAATTCTTTTTATCATATTTATTAAGCTTAGGACTTTCTAATAGATAATCATGATTGTTGGCAAAGGCTGCAATTTCCCCTGCAAGTAATCCATACGCCTTAGCAAAGTTATCCCCAAATACTCCCTTAAAAGATACAAAGATCACCGGCCATTTACCCATGAACTTTTCACAAAAGGCCTTGTCCTCATAAATTTTGGTATTTAAAAAGAGCTTATCTTGGTAGGAGGTATCGCCTGGATTTTCAGGATTAACCTTTAGAAAATTATGGAAGGTATTCATGAGCAAGGTTTTGCCAAAGCGTCTTGATCTTGTAATTAACATGACCTCAGATGAATCATCACTAAATACCTTTCTGATAGCTGGAGTTTTATCAACGTAATAAAAGTTATCACGAATAATTTCCGCAAAATTACTAATTCCCTTAGGAAGAGGTCTTAAAAATTCTAATGCTTGCTTATCCATTTATTACTCTCCCTACTATTTAATCCTTATCCCCGATACATCTGTATTATTTCATAAAATCCTATCTTCTCATTACACTATGTGTTAACTCCGCGCTTAAGCATCATGTTTTCACCCCCTACAATCTCAGCACCAAAAAAAATTTTCAAAACATCTTGCATACCAAAATTGATTAGGATTATCACTAGATAATTCATTTCATCTGCATTTTGTAAAATCAAAGAAGTTCGTTTCAGAACTACAAACCAACAATTAGTATTAGAAAGAAGCACAAGTTCAGCTAGGTAAGCTTTTAAAGCACAAAGCTTTTTTGCCTTGTTAACTTGGAGCATTAAAGGTTTGATTATGGCAAATTCAACATCATGCAAATATCGTGTCGGTATCGACATTGGCTCAACCACCATTAAAACTGTGATCCTAGATAATGAGGATCACCTTATCTTTAAATCCTACGAACGTCACCTCTCAGAAACTCTAGCCTCTGTAAAAAGAAATCTTGGCTACGTAAAAGAGAAGATTGGCACACAAAAATTTCTCTTTGCACTCACAGGTTCATCTGCTATGGGTATTGCGCAGCGCTGTGCGCTCCCCTTTGAGCAGGAGGTAATTGCATGCGCCTGCGCTGTCATGAAGCTTATTCCTGAAACTGATACTGTCATTGAACTAGGCGGTGAGGACGCTAAGATAACCTATTTCCGTGGCACCATGGAACAGCGTATGAACGGAGCATGCGCAGGTGGTACCGGATCCTTTATCGATCAGATGGCTACCCTCCTCTCAACAGATGCCTCAGGTCTTAATGAGCTTGCATCCAAGGCCAAAAATATTCATACCATTGCCTCACGTTGCGGTGTTTTTGCCAAGACCGATATTCAGGCTTTAATGAACACCGGTGTTTCCCGTGAGGATATTGCACTGTCCGTTTTCCAAGCGGTAGTGAACCAAACTATTGGTAACCTAGCCCAAGGACGCCCCATTAAGGGCAAGGTAGCCTTCCTAGGCGGTCCACTTCACTTTCTGCCGGAACTTAAAAAACGCTTTATTGCAACACTTGAGATGAAAGACAGTGATGTAGTTGAAGCAGAATTTGGTAATTACTTTGTAGCCTTAGGTGCGGCCCTTTGTGATGCAGCCGAAGAAATTGATGTTGATACAGCTTGGTCTTTAATTGAAAAATCAGGACCTGATCCAGAATCCTTAAAAGGAAGTGGTGATCTCGTATTATTTAAGGATCACCTAGAGTACGAAAAATTTAAAGAACGCCACGACAAGGATAAGGTCAAAAGAGGCAGTCTTGAAAATTATACCGGTCGTGTTTTCCTAGGTATTGATGCGGGATCCACCACCACCAAAATGGCCGTGATCGGTGAAAATCACGAGCTTTTATACACAGACTACCGCTCAAATGCCGGAACTCCACTAAGCACGGTCATCGCCGAACTTAAGGATTTTTATAAGGTAAAGCCAGAGAGTGCCGAAATTGGTGGTTGCTGCTCTACAGGTTACGGTGAGGATCTGGTAAAAGCAGCTTTGCATGCAGATCTAGGTGAAGTTGAAACCTTTGCCCATTTGCGTGCTGCCCGCGAATTCTGCCCAGACGTTACCTTCGTCATGGACATTGGCGGTCAGGACATGAAGTGTTTCTTTGTGCGTGACGGCGTCATCGGTGGCATTACCTTAAATGAGGCCTGCTCAGCAGGCTGTGGCTCCTTCATCGAAACCTTTGCCAAATCGCTGCACATGGATGTACGTGAATTTGCCAAATTAGCTATCGATTCAAAGTCTCCTGTAGATCTTGGCACCCGTTGTACCGTATTTATGAACTCTCGCGTAAAGCAGGCGCAGAAGGAAGGTGCTGCAGTCGCCGATATTTCTGCCGGTATCTCACTGTCAGTCATCAAGAATGCACTCTTTAAGGTGATGCAGCTACGCGATATGTCTACTCTTGGAGACAAAATAGTTGTTCAAGGTGGTACCTTCTATAACGATGCTGTGCTCCGTTCCATGGAAACACTCCTGCGCCGTGATGTGATCCGCCCTGATGTTGCAGGCCTTATGGGAGCCTATGGCGCGGCTATTTTGGCATGCGAATCATCTACTGGCACCTCTACACTACTGCCTGAAAATGAGCTTGATTCATTTAACGCCGTTAGCAAGAATTATCGTTGCAAGCGCTGTGGCAATGCCTGCTCAATTACCATGCTCCGTTTCCCTGACGGTGCGCGCTATTACTCAGGAAACCGTTGCGAAAAGGGTGCCGGCGGTCACGAAAAATCAAGTCCTGACAATAACATCTACCAATATAAATACGAGCGTATTTTTGGTTATAAGCCCTTGGAAAATGCTCCCCGTGGCAAGATAGGTCTGCCACGCGTGCTTAATATGTATGAGGATTATCCCTTCTGGTTTACCCTCTTTACTAAGCTTGGCTTTGAGGTAGTGCTGTCAGATCAAAGTACTCCTTCAATGTATTGTGACGGTATGGCTACCATTCCCTCAGAATCACTATGCTATCCTGCCAAGCTAAGCCACGGTCATATCCTAAATCTTATCGACAAGGGCGTTAAAATCATCTTCTATCCATGCATTCCAAAGAACATGGATGATGAGCATATCAAGCTTGATAACCGCTATAACTGCCCGGTTGTGGCCTCATATCCTGAAAATATCCGTGGCAATATGGATATTTTAAAGGAAAAGCATATTACCTTTATTCAGCCCTTCTTGCCTATTGGCAGACCAAAAGCTCTAGCCTCAAGACTGCATCATGAGCTAAGACTCAAGCATATCCGTATTTCAAAGCTTTCCTTATCTAACGCAGTAACTGCTGCCTACAAGGAGCTTGAACAATACAAGGCTGATGTTTTGGCAAAGGGCAAACAGATCATAGCCGATGCCAAAGCGCAAAAGCGCCCGCTTATTTTGCTTGCAGGACGTCCATATCATGTAGATCCTGAAATCAACCATGGCATTCCACAGATGATTGCCTCCTACAATGTTTCAGTTATCTCAGAGGATTGTGTACGTGATATTCCAGTACACGAAAATTACAATGGACTGATAAATCAGTGGTCATACCATGCCCGTCTCTATCATGCAGCGCAGGTAGCAGCTGAGGATCCAAATATAACACTCATTCAGCTAAGCTCATTTGGCTGCGGACTTGATGCCATAACTACAGATCAGGTCAAGGAGATTTTAGAAAACCACGGGCGTATCTACACCATGCTCAAGCTTGATGAAGTATCAAATCTAGGTGCAGCCCGTATCCGCCTAAGATCGCTTCTTGCAGCACTCTCCCGCCGTCATGAACAGCTCTTTGAGCCCATTAAATTCAAGGCCCGTCCGCGTTTTACCGAAGAGGCTCGCAAGACTCATACTATTTTGGCACCGCAAATGGCTCCGGTACATTTTGAGCTCTTCCAAAGTGCGCTGCATAAATACGGCTATGATGTAGTAATTCCTCCCATGCCCGACAGAGAGGCCATTGATCTGGGACTGCGCTATGTCAACAACGATATGTGCTATCCGGCAATTGTAGTCATAGGACAGATGTTGCAGGCATTAAGATCAGGCAAATACGATCCTGAGCATACCTCAATCATGCTCTTTCAGACCTGCGGTGCCTGCCGTGCTACCAACTATATGGCCGTACTGCGTAAGGCGTTGGTGTTTGCAGGCTTCCCGCATGTACCAGTCTTTGCACTCTATGGCCTTGAAACCGATGCCTTCAAGCTCTCAGCAAAGCTTTTGCGCGACTCTATTAAGGCAGCCGTTTTAGGCGATACCTTAATGAAGATCAAAAACCGAGTCGAGCCTTATGAGCTAAATGCAGGAGATACTAAGAGGATGTATCGCACCTGGATGGATAAATGCAAGGAAGCTATCTTGGCAGGAGGAACAGGTGAATATAAGCGCACACTTGCAGCCATGGTCAAGGCCTTTGACAAGATGCCACTTAAAGACATTCCTCGCAAGCCCCGTGTAGGCATAGTAGGAGAGATCTTAGTCAAGTATCATCCTATTGCCAATAACATGCTTGAAAAGGAACTTTTGGCAGAAAATGCTGAAGTTGTCATGCCTGATTTTATCGACTTCTTCCTCTACCTCTCATGCGACAGCATTGTAGAGCATGATCTGTTAGGCGGACGTAAGATCCCCAAGGCTGAATCCAAGTTCTTTATCAAGGTGGTTGAGCATTTCAGAGCCCCGGCAGCAAGAGCCCTAGCCCGTTCCAAACGCTTTACTCGTCCAGGTAACATCTATCACACCATGAAGCTTGCAAGCCGCCATGTTTCTAAGGGTAATATGGCAGGTGAAGGCTGGTTCTTAACAGGAGAAATGGTGAAGCTTATCGATGAGGGTGTTGGTAACATCGTCTGCCTGCAGCCTTTTGGCTGTCTGCCCAATCACATTACCGGCAAAGGCGTGGTGCATGCCTTGCGTGATGATTATCGTGCCAATATCGTTACCGTCGATTGTGATGCCGGAAGCTCTGAGGTAAATCAGCTAAATCGTCTAAAGCTCATGCTTACTGTCGCAAAAGAGCGTAACGAGCAGCAGAAAATGCGCTCACCCTTCCCGCTTAAGATGCGATTGATGCTCTAGGCCCTTTTAATTTTTTACATGTTTGCTATTATCAAAGGCCGCTGTTTTGCGGCCTTAATTTTTAGTTGCAATAAAACTTTGAGGAGATTGCAATGCTCATTGCCCTGCATATTCGTAACTACCGTAGCATTCGTTCAGCCGATCTCGACTTCAAGGCTGACAGAGACGACATGTCGGTAACTAAGACACTCAAAGAAGGCACGGTTGAGAACTATCTGCTCCCAAGCGGTAGCAATCGTCTCATAGTTCCTGTAAAAAATATCATAGGTCTTCAGGCCTTTGGCAAGACCTCGGTAATTAAGGCTCTGCAGTCAGTGGTCGCCATTGCCTCAGGAGAGGATCCGCGCCGTTATTATCATCCTTGTGCCGAGGATAGCAATTACCGTGATGCAGATTGTGAATTAGGTATAAATTTCAGCTTTTATGACAATGATCAGCTCTTAGATGCAAGCTATACTGTTCGCTTTAATCGCCTTGGTATTGTGCTTGAAGAGTTGTCAATTGAAAATGAGCAGCAAACCTCTTTCAAAACCTACCAAGGAGCAATTATCCATGCATCAGAGGACATTGTTAAGGCAGACTCCTACCGCGAAAAAATGCTAGCTTCATGCCTTGATGACAATGAGCAGCAGATAAAATGCTTTCTTGCAATTGCAGCTGCTCACGGCATATGCCACAGTGTCTATCACTGTATAAAAAATGAATTCATATTTCTCTTTTTACAGGATCTATCAACTCACAGCGTAATTTCTTATTTTGAAAATTTCTGCAAGGAAATAACTCCCTGTTTTAAGAATAATGCCAAAGATGCTGAGGACTTTGCCTTAACCCAGCTAAGCCATTTTCTAAGGGATCTGACCGGCATTATCAATGTCAAACACAAACTTGATCTAAATACCGGCGTAAATTCACTGACCTTAGAGCACAAGATAAATAAATCAAAAGGCCTGTTAAAATCTGCCACAGCAAGTAACAATGAATACAGCTACGAGCTTGATTTAGACGATGAAGGCCACGGTGTCCATGCCTTAATTTTAATTCTGATGACCGTCATTAAATCTCTTGTCACCGGCGCCGTAACCGTAATTGACGATTTTAATAACCATCTCACGCCCTTTGCCCAGCTCTATATTCCAAGGCTTTATAAAACAGAACGCAATGTGCTTTTAGCCCAGCTCATCATCGTACATAACGGTGATCGTGTCATGATCGCAAATGGAGAGGACTGTGCCGATGAGGTATGCTGCATTGCAAGAACTCCAGAGCAAGGCAGCGTCCTCACCTCAGGACGGAGCTTACTTAAAAATCATCATGTTGAGTTTTCACACCACAATGCTCTTGCCCCTGAGGAAAATGAAGCTGAAAGCAAGCAAAATAGCGCACCTTCTGCAAAGGAGAATACCAAATCTCCCAAGCACAAGTTTCGCATGCCCACGGGAAATCCTTTTTTAGATAAATTAAAGAGCCCTGACGAGGTCAATGCAGAACGCGAGGAACTGCAACGCCAGCGAGAAGAATTTATGCGTCAGCATCCAGAGGCAGCTGCAGAGCTTAATGCACTGATACGTGATATAACAGAGCCGCTTGAAGATCATGAATGCGAAGGTCCACAGGACTTAAGTGATTATATTCCAGAGGATGATGCGGATGAAATTGATGAAACTTGCGATGAGCTGAAAAAATCTATGAAGGAGAAAAAGCAAGCTACCAAGCATAAGCCTCATACTGCTACAAAAAAGAAAAGAAGCCGCAAAAATGACGACTTCTTCTTTGAATCAGAGCTTGAAAGTTAAGTAGCCCCACTTTAGCTCTTAAACAAAATCCCCCTCCTAAATAAAAGGAGGGGAGCTTTTTATAGCTTAAAGCACCTCATCTTCTCTAAAAGCGAGTTTACTGAGGCAAGGGTATTACCAGCCTCAGACTGCGCAATCTTGACGTTTTCTGCAAAGGTCTTGGTAGTCTCAGTGATATCCTGCATATTGGTGCTGATTTCACTGGTGGCCGTGGTCTGCTCCTCAGCTGCAGTTGCTATCTGAGTGATACGGCTGTTTACATCCTCAACTAATGAAATGATCTTATGCAGTAGCGTACGTACATCCTCAGCCTTATCTGCAAGCTCATTGATGGTCTCAAGTGAATTCATGATTGAGCTGTTGGCACTTTGAGCATCATTTTGAATGTCGATCACCATACGGTTGATTTCTTGCGTGGATTGTGAAGAGCGCGATGCTAGAGCACGCACTTCATCTGCAACCACCGCAAATCCCTTGCCCGCATCTCCTGCACGTGCCGCCTCAATGGCTGCATTTAATGCTAGCAAATTAGTCTGTGAGGCAATATCCTCGATAGTCTGCACTATCTTATTAATTCTCTGGGTCTGCTCAACTAGTCCCTTTATCTGCCCTGCATCCTTGCGTGAGCTTTCCACCTGTAACTGCAACCCGTTGATGGTATCCTCAACCTTACGCACTCCCTCCTCTACTATTTGCGAGGACTTTTGCGCAACCGAGGCTGCATCAGCACAGTTTTTGGCAATATCTGAGGTGGTTGCAAGCATCTCATCTGATGCAGCCGCAACGGTAATAGACTTTGACTGCGCAGAATCAGACAACATTGCTATCTCATCTGTGATGGATTGGATCTTATCGGCGTTACTTATCACCTCATTTGATACATCCTCAATCTCCTGTACATGTCCATGCCAGGATGCGCGCATCTTATCTACGGCATAAAGTGCATTTCCAAGCTCATCTTGAGAATGACTTTGTTTTTTAGCCGACAGATCACCTTCGGCAATTAAATTGGTCTCATGCTTTAGGCTTTCAATACAGCGGATGATATATCTTGGCAGTGTAATACCGGTTGCAAGGCAGATGATGATGATAATTGTTCCGGCAATTGCAAGAAAATAAAGCGGAGTAAAGTTGTTGATTGCTTTTACCGCCTCGTCTACATGAGAGATCTGATAGCCAATCACCACATTTAGGTTCTTGCTGATAATGCAGAAATCACTGTTCATTCTGTAATGAACAAGATCCGATACCTCCTGCAGCTTGTTATCCTTGAGATTTTTCTGAAGGGTAACGAAATTCTCAAGATAGCGTACAGTGGCCTCCTTTATAGCACCGATCTCCTTTGGATAACGAGCCATCTGCAACGCCTTAGCAGCCTTGTCAAGCTGTGTCACACGCTCTGACAGAGAGGATATTTTTACAAGCTTATCATCATTGCTACTTTGACTGTCATCTATCAGGTTTAGTAAGGATGCATGCAGTTCAAATACGTTATCTAACGTATTACGAATACGTCCATAGCGCTCCTCTAAGGTCACCTGTGCGTATTCGGCAACTGATTTATTGTTATAGGTATGAAAGCACCCCACACTGACAAGCACTAGGGTACACAATAGAATAAAGAAGTATGAGAATATCAGCTTCTTCTTAATACTGAGATTAAACATATTAGTGGCTCAAATTGTAATAATAATTCCACATAGCATGCTATGTAGAGCTCCTTTGTCTAGCCGTCATTAAATCACGGATGATATTAAAAAAATGCGTTTTAAATCATCTTTTGCAGGGGTAATTCCGTTTTTTTTTGAGCCTAGCTCGAACTTTGATGCTGCCGTCTTGATTTACGCCTTATTTAAGATAAGGCTCATGCGGTGGGCTAAAAATCTCCCAAAAAAGGAGATGAAAGGAAAAGACAAGACTACAGAGGTCCATATCACTGCAAGATGACAATATCATCAGGACTTTTAAAGAGCAGATGTCACCAAAACTTGACCTTGCCTACGCATTTAAATACTTTTGCAAGAAAGTCTACTTACATGCAGCTAATTTCTTGCCAAGCCTTATTGAAGACTCAACCCCCTTCGTTATTGGCAATATCTTTCTTATCAGCTTTTTTGCAACCCCAGAGTTTTAGCTATGCGTTTTGAATTAGTTTCCTTGATTTGTTGTCGTCTTAGCTTAAAAAAATCTTTGAGGATCTGACCGCACTGCGTTGCCATTATGCCTTGATGCACGATTACATGATGGTTGTGTCTTGCATCATCTAGAAGGTTGTAGAGACTCCCGCAGGCACCTGTTTTAGGATCGGATGCGCCAAAATAGAGCTCCTTAAGCCTTGCATGGATAAGCAATCCTGCGCACATGGTACAGGGCTCTAAGGTCACATACATAGTAAGATCAGGCAGACGGTAGTTTTTAAGATTTAAGGCCGTGTTTCTAAGCGCAACCATCTCAGCATGGGCTGAGGGATCATGTGAGCTTAGGGTACGGTTACAGCCTGAGCCTAAAACCTCACCTGCATCATTGATAACCACTGCACCTACTGGTACCTCGCCTAGCCTCCAGGCAAGAGAAGCCTGCGCTAAGGCAAGCTCCATATAATACTCGTGGCTACGTCTTACCATTATAAACTCAGCTATAGGCTCACTATACCCAAATGCTCAAGTACGATCAGCACCCATGTTAAGGCAGTCAGGCCTAGCAATACAAAGACGGCAGCCGAGCCTAGATCCTTGGCTCGTCCTGAGAGCTCATTCCATTCAGTACCGATCCTATCTACCACCGCTTCAACTGCTGAATTTAAAAGCTCAGTTGCAACCACCAGCCACGGCAGGATAATAAGCAGCAATAATTCCATCAGGCTATTGAATACGAAAAAGGCGGCAACAGTCATAATAATTGCCAGCACAAATTCCTGACGTACTGCAGCTTCGTTCTCAAGACCTGCCTTAAAGCCCTTCATTGAATAACCTGTAGCCTTAACTATACGCATAAGACCAGGTGTTTGTTTTTTAGCCATTTATTTTCTTCCAAAAATTAAATACCTGTAAGATAACGCTCGCAGTCTAAGGCAGCCTTACAGCCCTGACCTGCAGAGGTAATAGCCTGACGATAAATTCTGTCAGCACAATCTCCTGCACAGAAGACACCTGCAATTGAGGTTGCAGTCTCTGAGCCAAAGCCTACCTTGATATATCCCTGCTCATCGCATTCAAGCTCATCTAAAAATGAGGTTGCAGGATCATGACCGATGGCAACGAACAAAGCCGCCACCTCTATTTCCTTTAAGCCCTCGGCAGTATTTAGTCTAAGTCCTGTAACCCTAGCTCCATCACCTAGAACTTCATCAACAGTTGCATTAAGCTCATATGAGGCCTTGCCACTTGCAATCTTCTCCTCAAACTCCTTAATGAGCACCTGCTCGGCTCTAAAGGCGGTACGACGATGAATTAAGGTTACATGAGCACACATTTTGGTCAGAAACAAAGCCTCGGAGAAGGCAGCTGAGCCACCACCTACCACAGCAACTCTCTTGCCTCTAAAGAACATGCCATCACAGGTTGCACAGGCACTGACGCCTGCACCCTTGTATCTAGTCTCACTATCAAGTCCCAAATAACGGGCCTTAGCACCGGTACAGACAATCACGGTACGGGCTTTAAGCTCTTTACCTGAATTTAAAGTAAGGATCTTAATCTCGCCCTTTAATGAAGAGTGCTTGACACTATCTGACAAAAATACAGTTCCCTGCTTTTTGGCATGAGTGTGTAGCTTTTGCATCAGATCAAAGCCACTAGGATCATCAAACTCCCCAGGCCAATTGGCAATCTCAGGAGTGATCACTAACTGCCCACCAGATTCTGGTCCCTCAATCAAAACTGGCTTTAAGCCTGCACGGCAAGCATAAATTGCCGCTGTGCATCCGGCAGGGCCGGAGCCTATGATCACTGTGTTTATTACATTATCTTTAGGATCAACATTATCCATTTCATTATCCTAGGAAAAAAGAGTTTCAAATTTTTCAGAAATTAAATCTATGGCACTATCTGCCCAGCTTATCTTAGAATTTAGTAGCGCTGCTTTGGCACAGTTAAAATCAAAACAGGCAAGATAGCGCTCAGCTAAGGGATAATAGGATATATGCCAAGGTTCTGCACAGACTGTCCCCTTACCTGAAAATGGTCTGAAAAAGCCGTATCTGTTCAGACTTTTTTCAAGAAATAGCCCTAGGCTGTGAAAGTACATGTCCTCATCATATTCATGTGCAGTAAGCTGCAATGCCTGTCCTTTGGGCAACAGATTTTCAGCGTAAATATCAAAATCAGTACCGAAATGATGTCTTGAAAATCCGGGCATAGCTGAAAAGCGCAGGATATGGGCAAGTTTCTCGCGATCGCTTAAGCCACTTATATCAATTGGGTTCTCTTTAGCATCAAGCACCGCTCTTTTGCCCTGCATCTTGAGATTTACTATCTGCAGTTGCCTTTCAAAGGAGCGAAATCCCGAGCAGATTTTAAGCACGAAGCCCTCACGTAATGCCTCCTCCCTCAAAGAGTAATAGGCATTGAGAGCCTCCATCTCACCTAAAATACCGTCCTTTTCACCTTGAGCACCAACAAGTCCGCTGCTACACAAGCCGCAGCAACGCTCAGGAGATATCATCGCTCCCCCTTGTAACGGGCTATAAGATCTAGAGCCTTCATTTTAAGAGCATTATCTCTAAGCTTATCTGCAAAAGCCTGAGCATCATTTAGCTTTGATTGAGCTAAATACTGCGCAACAGTCTTGAGGCTATCTGATGCAAGATCATCATCAGGCTCAGCAAGCATATTCTGCAGATCGCTAGCGCTTAGATCCTCCTTAAGATCAAGATCATCTAGCTCCTGTTTAGGCACACTCTCAGAGAGCATATTCACAATTGCAGATGAGCTGTCATCACCATCTTGTGATGAAAATGACTCATGAGCGCGCTGCTCTCCTGATATAAACTCAGGACTGCTTTGAGAATGATCATAGAAATTAGGCTCATGATCATCTGCAAGAGCCTCACTCTCATCTATATTCTTCTTAGCACTTGTTTTTTCAGAAGAACTTCCAGCGCGGTCCAAAGTTACATCAAATTCCTCATCATCAGGGACAGCCCAGGTAAAAGGAGTGTAGCTATTATCTTTAAAATCATTCTTATCAAGATCGCTCCACTTATCCTCTGGCGGAACCCCATCTGCGTAAGATGCAACATCCTGCGCCTTACCCTCATATGCAGGATCCTCATCTACTCCAAATTCCTCCTCATCAGTATAGCCCCAGGTAGCCATACCATGATCGGATGTAAGACTTGATTCATAATCCTCAAGTGAGTGCTCAGGCACACTACTGTTTTTTAAGTCATCTGCAGAGGACTTTGTATTTAAGAGCTCATCATCAGTTGCCTTTTCTATTTGAGGCTCTAAATGCTCATAAGAATCTGCCTTCAAGCGCTCATCAGCAGGTATCTTCTGCTCAAAAGCTTCTGATAATTTGTCATCCTCAGGCTGCACGGTATCCTTATCATGCAGAGGATCTTGCAGAGGCTCAGTAGCATCGTCTGCTTGAGGCTCTGTATCAGTGGTGCTTGAGGAAGGATTTGATAAAAGTGTTTCCTGATGAGCATAAACCTCATCCTGATTGGCTACATCGTTTAGAGCAGGATTTTCCGAAGCAGGCTCTTCATTTGCCGATGGTGCCTCCAAAACACTATCCTTGACATCATTGTCAGCTATTATTACCTCAGCATCATCTGCAAAACTCTCAGCTGCAGTTACTCCTTCACCTAGAGCTTTAGTATCATCTGAGAGGGTATGATCTTGAGATTGCAAAACATCTAGCTCATCATCTACCTTATCTGCATTCTGCTGCAGCTCCTCATGAGAGGATAGAGCATCATCAACGCCGTCAGCTTCAGAGGAGGCGTCAGTATCTACGGCATTATCATCATCTGCAATGATGGTAGTCTCGTCATCTTTGCTAATACTATCGTAGCTTTCATCTGCGCCGTCACTACTCTCATCCTTAATATCTTTTGCCTTTTCCTCATCTGCAAACATCGAAGAAAAGAAGTCATGAGCAAACAGACGCTCGGCTGCCTGCTGAGCAGTCTCCTCAGGCTGTTCAAAAAAGCTCACACGTTCTTGAGAGCTATTGGCAATGCCTTTTTCACTCTCATTTTCTTCATTTGAAGATGAAAGTAACTTATCAAGATCATCACTGCCGCTCTTTAAATCTTGCTGTTGCTCATCATCTGAGGATGAGACAGGAGCTGCTGCTAAGGATTGATCCTCTGCTGTGGCTATATCTTCATCTAAGATTTCAACCTCATCATCTGCAGACGCGTCTTTAAAACTTGCATCAGACTTAGCACTCTCTTCATCCTTGCTTAAATTCTCAGTTTCTGTAGCACTGCGCGGTGCCTCATCTGAAACTACCGTACTATCATCACCTTCAAGGCTTTGTGCGATGAAAGTAGCCAAGTCTACGGCCTCATCAGCACTATCTGATGAGCTGTGAGCATCTAAATCTTTCATCTCATCATCAATCACTTCATCAGCAGTAGCTTCAGCATTTTTTGCGATTTTTTCACCGTCTTTATGATCATCAGCTAAAGCATCATCGGTTAAAGTGCCATCATCTACTGTGTCATCAACTAAAGTATTGTCATTGCCGGCCAAATTCATTGACTGCTTAAGCGCAAGCTCATCATCGCTTGCATCATCTGCATCATTCGTATCGGCTTTCTTGGAGTCAATGTCTTCAACTAAGATTTCAGTATTATCACCATCATCTGCAGTAGCTTTAGTATCAGTAATATCGTCTACTTCATCTTGAGCTAAATCATCAGAGACTTGAGCATGTTGCTCTACATCATGCAAAGGGTCATTTTCAGCTGTGGCAGTACTCTTATCCTCAGTCAGAGTTTCATCATTTAGGTTTGACTCCTGCTGAGGTTCTTCAGGCAAAAAATTGTCAGATAACGCATCAGCATCGCCGCCTGTCGTTGCTGATGCATCAGATTTTGGGTCAGCGCTCCCATCTTGAGGCTCTTCATAGGTCTGGGCTGCTGACTGCTCGGCCAAAGCCTTTTCCCAGGCATCAGCAAGCTCCTGCTGACTCATGGGTGAATCAGAAAGTGGCTCATCATCTTCTTTAGAAGCATTTTGTGAAGTATTTAAAAGATCATCCACATCCTGCAAACTAAGGTTATCTGAAGTCTGATCTTTAACACTATGTGCAGGATCTCCATCGGCTGAAACCTTAAAATTAAGATCATCATCATTAATTGAGGAGTCACCGCCATTTACCTTATTAAACCACTCAGATCCTGCGCTACCTATATAATTGGACAGATCATCGTCACTGGATCCTGGCTCAAATTCACTGAATTTTATGTCTTTTAAATCTTCAGCCTTCTTGCTATCAGGAACGGCACTTTGCTTATCTGCATCCTTAACTGCACCACGTTCGACGTAATCATTAAGCACTGATTCAAAGTTAGCCTGAGCTTGCTGTTGTTGCTGTTGCTTTTCCTCATCCTCATAATCCATTTCATCGATAATAGTGGTACCCTCATCATCGATCTTCACCGACATATCAGCATGAGTTGCATCAGTATCGCTACCATTTGTCTTGCTCTCATCATCGTGCTCAGCAGGATGGAATGATTGAGGCTTGTTAGTATTATCACTGTTATTCTGCGCACTATCCTCACTGACAACCTTGGAGACGATAGCCTCCGTTTCAGCCTTGTCACGCGCAGACTCCACCTGTACAGCCTTTTTCAGCATAGCCTTGGCGACCCTGCTGGCATCCTCATCGGACATTGAGTCTTTTCCGCCTTCAGCCTGATCAACCTCCATGGCAGCCTCATTCCATCCTTCCTGGGAGAGCGGCTGGGGATCTGCTGACTCGTTGGCAACAGAAGATGACAAAAGCTCATCATCAACCTGACTTTTGGTTTCGCCAAGCTCACTCATGGCAGTCTGCAGATTACGATTGCGGTTACGGATCTTGATCCTGAAGATCACATAGAGCATTAACAGCATTAATGCTAAGAAGCCAAAGCCTGCTAGCATATAGTTGTAGGCTTTTGAAAAATCACTCTTAGCGCTTTGTCCACCGACCTTACCATCAGCTAGAGTTACCTGCATGGCATCGATCTTCTCATCGTTTGCCAAAATCATCTCACGCATGGAGGTGGTATCTCTATCTAAGGCTGCAATCTCACCTTTAAGCTCGGTAACATTTTGCTGAAGCTCTGCGATCATACCATCATATTGCTTAGCAAGTGCCGCCACCGCCGCATCGGTAGACTTCGTCACGGCATCATTAGCCTTTTGCATGCGCTCGATGGTATCCATGAGCTTTTGATTGATTTCCTTCATGCGCATGTCAATCTGCTTTTGAGAGCCTTCAAGTAGCATACGCAACGCCTGAGTATCAAGCTTGCCATCAGCTACATTACGGCGAGGTGAAATATCGATAGTATCACCATCTGCGCTCTTTTCATTGTCTTTGGCAGCAGTTGCATCAATGGTGTTCTCTTCCTTGGCATTATCAGCACTGTTATCTGCAGTATCAGCCTTTTGCCCCTTATCATTTAAGGCACCAGTTGCACGCTCAAGCTCCGTACGGGCTTTTTGCTCAAGCTCCTGCTTATGATTAAGTCTGGCCTCAGCCACTACATTTTCAGTTGCCTGATACTGTGGCAGACTGTTGGCATTATCAATTACCTTCTGGGCACTCTCTTTAGCCGCAGCCTTTTGCTCTGGAGTCTTTCTATCTGCAGGCGCTACCTCAGTTTCATTATTTGAAACAGGAGCAAGAGGGGGTAATTGTAATGATCCCTGATTTAACAGACGACTGCCAACTGCTGCCGACTCGCGCGCGATCTCTGAGAGCGCGGGAATATTAATACGGCCTGCACGCAGACGGTTTACATTACCATTGGCAAAAGCATTGGGATTATTGCGGTAGATAGAGGCTACTATCTGAAATTCATTTACAGAGCGATCAGAGGGAAGATAGCGCGTGGCAATTGACCAAAGCGTATCCCTTGAGGTCACCACATAGGTACCCTGAGAGGGGACAGAGGTAGCCGTATTCTGTGATACAGGCGTATTATTCGTATTTTTTGCAGCAGTAGCCTTTGGTAGAGCATTTACGCTTTGAGTACGGCGCGGATTTTGCCTTGGCGTACTGCTAGATGTTGCCTGACGGGTATTTTGGGGTTCTACACGGGATCTTGTAAAATCCTCATTAGAGCTTTGCGTGGTTACACTTTCCTCAGGACCTTGAATATTGATGGTAAAAGTCCCGTCATCATCTGCTGCTAGTGCAGCATGTACTGCCAAGGCAAGCATTGCCGGCATCAGCAGTGTCTTATAACCGCGCATTAAAATTTCCCCTATCACATAAAGCTCTGCAATTGAAAAAACTATTCAATTGTACAATCTATATCACTTTGTCTGTAACTTATGCTAAAGCCACACCCATGATTTTGTGATCAATTCTGCCCTTTGGAAAGCAGATTGGCAATTTGCACCACATTCATAGCATCCCCGCGTCTGGCATTATCCATCATGGCAATGAAGGAGTATGACTTGCCACTGCGGCCATGCTGTCTTACACGGGTAACAAGAACCTGTCTTTCATTTACAGCATTCTCAACTGGTGTCAGTAAGGAATTTTCACAATACTTAATCCAAGGAGTGGTCTTAAAAATTTCTTTAACCTTATCTAAGCTGGTACTTTCAGAAAGATCGACATGAAAAACCGCAGTATGTCCATAGAAGACCGGTACCTGCACGGCAGTCACATCAAGTCCTCCATGCAAAGATCCCAATACATGCTCACATTCACTGACGATTTGACGCTCATCCTCTGATACGCCATCCTCCGTAACATCTGAGGTATGGGTAAAGAGGTTAAAGGCCACCTGTGCATCAAATCCGTAGTGCTCACCATCAAGACCATTTAAAAGACGTGCGGTCTCACGAGCGAGGGTCTCAGTTCCATTGCGTCCCTTCTGGGATACAGACTGCATCACATTAACCGATGCCCGCTCCACCCCATATTCATCCATCAAAGGAGAAATACACAGTGAGGTAAGTGTTGCTGATGATGACGCCGGGATCACAAGCTTTGATTCAAATGCCTTTTTGATATCGTATGGATTAAGCTCGGGTACTACCACAGGTATATTTGACTCTGAGGCAAAGAAGCCTGAAGAGTCGATTACGACACAGCCTGCCTCACGAACCTCGGGAATGAGACGTTCGCTTTCATCTTTGGTGGTGAGAAATAAGGCCACATCGGCCTTTTCAAACTCGAACTCATCAACAGATGAAATCATATAATTCTTGCCGTTTAAGGTTACGGCATCAAATTCTCCTCTTAAGGGAGATAGAGGAAAAAGATCGGCTACCTCAAAATTCTGCTCAGACATGGTCTCAAGCACCAGTTTACCAACATCGCTGTCATAACCATAAATTGCAATTTTAAGTGCCATTATCAACTCCTTTAAAAAATTAACGCTCAATTTTAACAAAAAAGCACTCATTTACGGTCAACGAGTGCAAATTGCTATTATTTTTCACTACAAGGTAAAAATTTTTTTGTGACCAATAGGGATCAAATTGCACAAAGATCCCTAGATTTTTCAAAAATATGCAAATGATCACGTAATTTACCTTTGATGCTGTAATATATTGATAAACGTAATAATTTTGTAGAATTTCAAGCGAGAACAACTTATGGCACTGACACGCGCAGATATTGCGGAAAGGCTGATCATCAAAGAAGAAATGGGCAAAGGTTCGGCGCAGGAATTTGTTGATTGCTTCTTTGAAATAATTGCCGATACCCTTGGCAAGGGCGAGAGTGTAAAGCTTACCGGCTTTGGTAATTTTGATATCAAGGAAAAGGCAGCCCGCCCCGGACGCAATCCTAAAACCGGCAAGGAAGTTTTGATCACCCCACGCCGTGTGACTACCTTTAAGGCTGGTCAAAAACTTCGTAATCGCATCGACGCCAAAACCTCCCAGAGCTAAGCTTTTTCTATTACGCGCTATAAATTGGCGCGTTTCTTTTGCACTACTTGTTGTATATAATTAAGCATGTTTATAACAACTTAATTTCTATCAGATAAAACTCTTTGAATGCGCCGGAGCCTTCTATGAAGAAAAATATCCTATCTCTTGCCGTTGCTACCACCTTGATCTTTGGTGCTGTCGCCAATGTTGAGACAGCACAGGCAGCAAGTGTTGATGAAATTGCAGCCATCTCTGTAAATAAGGATGGCTCAAACTTTAAATACTGGAATGAAAACTCCCCCTTGCTTAAGGAATTAAAGGCCTATGTCAAGGATGTTACCGATGAGAAAAGCAAGAACTTCATCCCAGTTGCCGATCGTGTTGCCGTATCAGATTTAGACGGCACTATTTTTAGTGAACAAACTCCTACCTTTAACGAATGGATGTTTTACTTCCACCGTGTCTTCAATGATCCTAACTACAAGGCAGATCCTACGCTTAAGGCCTATACCGAGCGTTGTCGTGAGGCTGCCAAAAGTGGCAATATTCCAGCTGCTATCAGTAATGGTGAGGATGACTCTCTAGCAGATGCCTTTGTGGGAATGGAGATTGAAGAGTATCAAAAATATGCCCGTGATTTTGTCACCACAACCGATGCTGATGGTCTTAGCAATTTAAAGATTGCCGAATCCTTCTTCCTGCCAATGGTAGAGATCATTTCCTATCTTAAAGCCAATGATTTTAACTTCTATATTGTGACCGGATCTGATCGCTATTTTGTGCGTGGCGTGCTTGAGACTATTCCTTCAATTGGATCTGATCACATTATCGGCAAGGATGTCACCACGCTCACCGCACGTCAGCAAAAGTATGAGAGCACCGATACCATCAAAATCGTCCCTGATGATGTACTCGTAAGAGGTGGCTATCAGCTATCAGATAACCAGATGTATAAGGTAGTAAATATCGTACGTGAGATCGGCAAACGTCCAGTATTGGCCATGGGAAACAGTGAAGGTGATCAATCCATGCTGAACTACACCATGGGCAACAAGAAATACAAGCCCTTTGCTATTGGCGTATTAAACGACGATGACAAGCGCGACTTTGGTAGTGCAAAAAAAGGGGATAAGATGCAAGCTCTATGTGACAAATTTGGCTGGCATGGGGTCTCTATGGCTAAGGAATTTAAGACCATCTTTGGTGAGCAGGTAATTAAGCAATCAAGTCAGAAGTTTAGACAATAATCATAAAGTTCGTGCAATACTAATTTTAGAGCCTGTTATGCAGGCTCTTTTTCAATAAGGAGCAAGCATTATGCCAAGCAATCTTATAAAGCACGCCTTAGCTCTTGGTCTGTCATTATTTCTTATAAATGAGGCCTACAGCGCAAGTGTAGAAGAAATTGCCAGCATTGCTGTTAACAAGGAGGGATCTAATTTTAAATATTGGAACGAGGACTCTCCACTACTACATGATCTTAAAGCCTATGTAGCAGATGTTACCGATCCTCAAAGCAAAAATTTTATAAAGATCTCCGATAGAATTGCGGTATCTGATCTTGATGGCACCTTTTATAGCGAAATGGCACCTGTTGCCAATGAGCTTATGTTCTACCTACATCGTGTATTAGACGATAAGAGTTTTACCCCACCTCAGGATTTAAAAGACTTTACCCTAAGTTGCCTTGAATATACCAAACAGGGAAAAAGCAACAGTGGCCTTTTAGATGGATACTTTAGGGCTTGGGCTGGTGCCTTTGATGGTATGACCTTAGATGAGTATGATGAGTACGCCCGCGACTTTGTAAATAATACCGCCGTGGACGGTCTTAGCAATCTTAAAATTGCTGAGGCCTTTTATTTACCCATGGTAGAGCTTATCTCCTATCTTAAGGCTAACGATTTTTCTTTTTATGTCGTAACCGGCACCGATAGGCAATTTGCACGCGTAGCGCTTGAAACCATCCCCTCTATTGGCAATGATCATGTAATTGGTCGCGATTACACGCCTATAAGTCAAGCCCAACTAGGTTATATCGATGCCAGATTTATGCAGTACGCTCCTGATGATGTGATGAAAAGAGGCCCTCTTGTTGGTGATAACACCAAGATGTTCAAGGTATTAAGCATCATTAAAGAAATTGGCAAAAGGCCGGTGATAGCCATTGGAAACAGCAACGGCGATCAATCGATGCTCAACTACGCCTTAGGCAACAAGAAGCACCCAAGCTTTGCTATAGGTGTGTTAAATGATGATGACAAGCGTGACTTTGGTGGAGAGAAAAGAGCCTCAAAGATGAAGAAACTCTGCACACAATTCGGCTATCACTGTGTATCTGTTGCCAGAGAATTTAAGACTATCTATGGTTTTAAGGTTAAAAAAACAGCGCAGAAACTAAGAGAGTAAAAACTTTTCTTAAAAAATGACTGTCAGTGGCCTAATTTTGCAAATTATTTTCTTTTATCATGTGTAGGTCTTTTTTTGCTAAAATAACTTACAAAGATAAAAGTGAATTTTAAACGAGGATTTAATCCATGATCGTATTTGATTACACCATTAAGGATAGAGATGGCATCCACGCCCGTCCTGCAGGAACCATTATCAAAACTGCAGGCTTATTTGCATCTAACGTAACCGTTGAGCACAAGGGCCGTGAGGTATCTTTAAAGGGTGGTATCTTTGCACTGCTTGGTATGGGCATCCGTTTTGGCGATACCTTGAGGATCAAGGTTGAAGGTGCTGATGAGCAAGCTGCCGCAGATGAGCTTAAAAAGACCTTTGAGGAAGTACTTTAAAAGATCTCCCTCAAACAAAACCGGGCCTAGTCCCGGTTTTTTTTCGTACTTAATTTTCGTACCCTATTTTCGTGTGTTAGGCATGGCATGCAAAATTTAACTTATTTTTTGATCGATTGAGCAATATGAACATCAGTTTATTGGCATAAGAGCTTAATAAGATTATTGTAATCAAAAGAAAATAAGCTTTTGTCATGAATAAATGACACAACTAGGACAATTATCGCTATGGCTGTACAAAAAAGAGATTACATCATTCCCTCAGTCCATTTGGCAGAGGTCTACTACTCAAGTTATAAGACTAAGGGCACTCTCGCAACATCTGTTGAGCATATAGTACAGGACGGCTTTTATCGTTCAATTGAATTACCGGCAATTGAGGATAAAGCAGATAGAAAACGTATCTGTGATGCCTTCAGAGTAAAAGACTGCCGTGTGGGTAATGTAATAGTATGGTCAGGCTTATATGCAGCTGAGCATGATCTTGATATCAACTCAACTGATGAGAGCCACCGTCAGAAGTCTGTTGATTGCTTAAAAAAACTTATTGAAGAGGCCGCAGAATGCGGAGCTGGAAACTTTGGTGTTATCTCTGGCAATGACGTAGGTATTTTGGAAAAATCAGATGCCTTCAGAGCCTTAATTAAGAGCCTTAAGGAATTGACAAGCTTTGCAAAAGAGCATAAGCAGAATCTTATCTTTGAGACTGTCGAGAAGTTTTCAGGACGTCGTGCTCTATTGGGAGCTACTGAGGATTTATTACAGGTACTTGAGATCCTAAAGCCTGAGCTTCCTTCGCTTTATTCTTGCTATGACACAGCTCACGCTGCCTTAAACCGTGAGATCCTCTCTGAGGCATTGGTGCATATGCAAAAATACATAGGCTGCATTCACTTATCTAATGCAGTGCTAGATTTAGAAAGTCCACTCTATGGTGACAAGCATCTAAAACCGGGCCTTCCAGGATTTTTAACCGTAAGAGAGGCTGAGAAACTGATAGCTCAGGCCTGGGATATGAAATTAAATCAGAAAAATGGTCTGATCGTCTGCACTGAGCTTAGACAGGAGCTAAATGATCACGAGTGCAAAGATGCCGCCTTCATTCAAGCTACAGATTTCCTAAAACAGGTAATGTTTGAATTTGAGCTTGATAAAAATGTGAAATAGTTTTTTCAATGTCTAATCAAGGCCGCGTCTGCGGCCTTTCTTATTATAGGTTTTTGCAACTTTGTTGACACTAAGCAAAAGTCTCTAAATTCCCTTAGCAATATAGAGCATGCGTACGATATTCCTAACCTGCAAGGAAAGATTTATTGCACCATTTTTTAAGGCATCTTCAAGATTGTCAGCCCCTCTTGCAATTGAAAAGATACCACAGGCTCCAAGACGCTCAAGTTTATTCTCCCCATCTCCTAAGGCCCCACTTACGACCACACACTTAACCCCATGTGCCACACAGCGCTTTATAACTCCTGCAGGTACCTTACCGCAGGCTGATTGACTGTCAGTCTTTCCCTCACCGGTTATCACCAAGCAGGCATCATCAAGATAGCTATCAAACTTATTGATATCTAAAATAACATCTATACCTGAATGTAGCCTTGCATTTAATACAAAGATACAGCCAGCCCCCAATCCTCCGGCAGCCCCAGATCCAGCAATGGCAGTTACCATAGGCTTTTTAAAGGCCGCTGCCATGGCACCTGCGTAGGCCATAAGCCCAAGCTCTGCACGATGTAGCTCATCGGCATTACCTCCCTTTTGTGGGCCGAACACTGCAGTAGCCCCCTTGCGACCTAAGAGTATGGTATTTACATCACAGCTAGCCTCAATTGAGCATTCATCAATCCTACTATCAAGATTGCTGATATCTGCCTTAAAAATACGATTTAAATTCTCTACTCTGATAGGTATGGGGATAAGTTGCCCATCTTCATCGTAAAAACGCACCCCCAAAGCCTGCGCCATACCAGCACCACCATCGTTAGTCGCACTTCCACCTAAGCCGATGATGATATGACGCACGCCTAAATCTAAGGCAAATTTAATGCATTCTCCTAGGCCATAGGAGGTGCCCTTTACAAAATTAAGCCCTAAAGCACGTGCCCTTTCAATGCCAACTACCGCTGCGCACTCAATTACCGCAGTATCCTTACTTATTAAAATTTGCGCCTTAAACTCATTAAAGTAGGCATCATGACAAGAAACTTCTGTAACTTTGGCACCGAAAAAGGCCTTAGAGTGCCCAAGTACCTGCAAAAGCCCCTCGCCTCCATCTGATAGTGGCATTAAGCTTAGTTTATAGGGAAGCTGTAGTTTTGAAATACCACTTGCAGCCGCCTCACAGGCATCATATGCACTCATGCAATCCTTAAAGGAATCAAAGGCCAGAATAATACGGTTGCGTACACTGTCACTCATATAAGATCCTAAAAGAGCCCAGCTTAGCTGAGCTCTTATTTACAAGATAATCCTTAAGCTGAAGTTAGCTTTATTTTGCCGGAACTAGCACCTTTAAAGAGCAGATCTCATCTGCCTCATCCTTGGTAATATGCAAAAGATCAAGCTTATCTAATGCACAGACCTTATTTTGATACTGCTGCATCTTCTCACGTGAAATCTGCATGAGACTAGGCATCTTGGCATGAACATCATTCATCACCTGTACAAAATGCTGCTGGGTATCCATTACCTCATTTAGATAACGCCCAGAGATCGGCATTTCACTTACCACCGGCTCCTTACCGTCTACTGCATCCATCACACTCATGGAGCGATCACGTCCTGAATAGCTAAAAGCTACACCAGTCATATGACTCTCACCAGATTTTGGGATCTCAAATAAGGAGTAGAACAGATCGCTTGAATAGTCATCATCACTGTAGGTGCGCACAAACTCTTCAGTAAAATTTGGATACAGACGCAACATGGCCAGAGAATCATCATCAAAGATGAAGTCATAGCTTTCAGCCTTAGCATAATCGGTATGCGCAATGGTAAAGCCTTCATCGTTTTCATCTAAAGATGCAACAAAGAAAGTCTGGGCAACGCTGTCATCACGGCCTGACCAGATCTTGTTTGAGCGCTCTGACATGCCGTAATAGGCTACCATATCGCCCTTACCATCGCCCTCATACAGACGTACGCTGTCACGCTGTCCCTCATTGTCATACATCATGAGCAGACCTAAGCCACTTGCAAAGCCATCCTCTGAGCACTCGCCATGCCAGCTGACATTGGTGTCTCCTGCGTTCCCCATAGTCCAAAGCTTAATTGAGCATTTGTCCTTGATGTTGTTTGGCTGCACGTAACGCACCTGTAGTGAATATTCACCACGCGCAAGTGCGTGGCGATAGGCTGTAGCTAAGGCCTTATGATTTCGTGAGCAGTATTGATAGGAGCTAAGATCCCCTTCAACATTGTCAGGATTAGACTGACAGCCACTTAACAATGTCAAAGCTGAGATGACAGCAATAAGCGTTACTTTTTGCATAGCTATGCCTGCGGCTGATTCATCAAACCAAACACCAAGATAACAATCACGAAGCACAGAATAAGTGCCATACGCTTTTTAAATTCGGCACGGCGTTGCTGTGGGGACTTAGTCATCACATGATCACGATAAAACTTCATCTTAAAGTCCTCAGATGGCAGCTTAGGATGATGATCCTTATCAACTGCCATATTAGGACATTCAAGGAACATATTCTCATCATCCTTAACGCTCTCGGTACTCCATGAGCTCAGATCCTGATCAAAGGCGCGGGCCTTATAGAAGGTATAGGACATATCCTTGACCTTGGAGGTATCAAATCCTGAGATATCCTGATTGAAAGCATCACACTTATAAAACATGCCCTTGATGCTCTCTACCTTGGAGGTATCAAAGGATGAAATGTCCTGATTAAACTTCTTGCAGGAGGCGAACATCACCGACATATCGGTAACATTAGAGGTATTCCACATGGAAATATCCTTGTTAAAGTTCACGCAACCTGCAAAAACACCTAGCATTGATTTGATATTTGAGGTATCCCATTTTTCGATACCGTCAAAGTCGGTACGCTTATTTTCCTGTACCTGATTGGCGTTATAGATAGCAAAGGCATAAGTTAAGGCATCAAGCCCTGAGACATCAATGTCACCAAGATAAACATTGATGCTGTTTACTAAAACTCTCAAATCCACGACATCTGCAGGAACTAGGCGCATGGTTACTTCTGAAGAGTCCTGCTTTTTATCATCATTTTTTTCAAGATCTGTTGCTTTGGCATTAAGATTTAGGGCCTCAGATGCCATCTTCTTTAGGATCTTCATATCCAAAAGACGCTCTGCTTGCACTTCAAGGATCTTGTTTTCATCCTTTGAGAGCACATCAAAACGCTTATCAATTGCAAATGACACGTCCTTAGTAAAAAGAGCAAGATTGTTTCCCTCTTTTAAGATCTTGACAGTAAGAGTACCTAAGGTAACCTTTTCATGATCCTGTGGGGCAGCTCCTGCAAGACGGGCCTTGGCAGCATCGGTGAGCTTATTCCAGTCATAGCTATTTGATAGCGTGAATTTAATAATCGCAGCAGAGTCGGTAACCTCTCCTAACTCATAGTTACCGTTCTCCGTCTTAAACATAAAGACTTCCTGCAAAGTCTTAAATAGGCCATCGGCAAACTTTGAGTCCTTTTTTTTACCAAACATGTAAACTGTTCCTAATTAGTAGTCTTCCTGAAAATTTTGGAAGATAAAAAACATGCAACTATATGATATTGCTAGAATAGCGCAAATTCTAAGCATTATCTAACTGACAATGTGTAAAATACGTGCAAAATCACTTTTGGATATATTGAAATGGTAAGTTCAAGTAAAGCTCCCAAATCTTTTTTAAGCCGTGGAATAATGCCAGTGTTGCTTTTCGTTGTGCTCTCAATGCTGGTCTTTACCATTTCCCGCATGGGACTTGCTATCTGGCAGCCAAACGATACCCAAAACCATTTTTTTGATATCTATATCCAAGGACTGCGTACAGATTTTTCCATCATCTGCACCATGTACTCCCCGGCGCTGTTATTGCTGCTGGGAATTAACTTCATCGGCATTAACTCAAAATTACTTAAGAGAATTGTTGCAGTTTTACTCTCCCTAGTACTTACCACCCATGTGATGATTGAGCTTGCCACCCCGCCTTTTATCCTAGAATACGGTGTACGTCCCAATCAGCTCTTTGTAGATTACCTAGTCTACCCTAAAGAGGTTATCAAAACCTTAATCGGGGGACATCTCTTTGCCTTAATCTTTTCAATAGTTGCAGGTATCATTACCTTCATTGCATCCTTGGCGCTGGCATCTAGACTTTTAAAAAACTACGAGCTTATAGCAAAATTTAAATCCGTGACAATTTTAGTTTGTGCACTTATTATCTGCGCCTTTGGCATTCGCTCAACTACCGGCCATCGTCCCTTAAATCCATCCATGCTAAGCTTTGGCAATGATCCTATGGCCAACGATCTGCCGGTTAATTCCTCATTTAAGGTCTTCTATGCCCTGCGTCATTATGGAGAAAACGATCTAAACGAAGGACAACTGTACGCCTATGACGATGATGACAACATCATCAAAGCCGCAAAGGAAATCTCCTTAAGAGAGGAGCCAATAAATGAGGATAAGGCCTGTCCTATAAATCAGGTAATAACTCCAAAGTATACCGGTAGAGGCAAGCGCAATATTGTAGTTATTTTAGAAGAATCCATGGGTGCTGACTTTGTTGAGTCCCTTGGAGGATTAGCGCTCACCCCCGAGCTTGAAAAAATTGCCAAACAAGGCTGGGCCTTTACCAATATGTTTGCAGCGGGCCATCGCAGTGTACGCGGCATCGAGGCCATTACCGCAGGCTTTCCACCCTCCCCTCTTGCATCTCAGGTAAAGCTTGAACATACCTCACCTATCACCACCTTGATGCAGATCTATAAGGAGCTAGGCTATGAAACCTCCTTTATCTATGGTGGTGAAAGTCACTTTGACAATATGCGCACCTATTTTCTCTATAACGGTGCCAAAGAGGTAATTGAGCAAAAGGATTATGAAAATCCATCCTTTGTAGCCTCTTGGGGAGTATCTGATGAGGATCTCTTCAAAAAAGCTGATGAGACCTTTGCCAAGCTCTATGCAGATGGCAAGCCATTTTGCTCAGTAGTCTTCTCAAGCTCCTTTCACGATCCCTTTGATATTCCGCAGGGCAAAGTTGATATTAACGGCATAAAAACCGATGAGCCCTTACGCATGGCTGCTGTAAAGTATGCAGACTATGCTCTGGGAAAATTTATCTCGCACGCTCAGAAACAAAGCTATTACAAGGACACTATTTTTGTCATCATTGCCGATCACGAAAGTCGTGTACAAAGCAACGGAGGCTTTCCTGCAGATAAATTTCTGATCCCTGCGGTGATCCTCGCACCTGATATGAAGCCCATCGCAGATGATCGCATCGTAAATCAGATAGATATACTGCCTACAGTGTTATCCTTAAGCGGTGTATCAGGAGAGTTTCCGCTAATAGGACAGGATCTAACGCGTGATCATACCATTGAGCGCGCGCTCATGGACTACAACGAGCTTTTTGGCGTACGTCTTAATAATAAGCTTGAGGTACTGATGCCAGGTCTTAAATCTGTAAGCTATAAAGTCTCTGCAGATAAGAGCTTATTTAAGAAAAACAAGGCGCTAACCATCACCCATGATGATGAGGAATTTATAAAATTAGGTCAGGCCTTGGAAAATCTGGGGCTTGCAATTTATAAAAACCGCTGGAATGATTTTAAGTGCGTTAAAAAGCTTGAGCAACGCTAACCGAAACCTAGGAGCACCAAGACTTAGGACTGCGCAAAATTAAGAATGTAACGCCGATAGTCTCCTTAGGTGTCATGTACAGGTATTTAATAAGCGTGAGTAAATAAGAAGACTGCTGCGCTATTTAGTCATTGCTCATCATCACACAAAAGCTTTTGTGGGCAATGCAGTTTTGACTAATCTGACAATGTTAGTTGTCTAAAGGCAGTGTTAGCTACTCTAAATCAAACATTACTCTCTTCACTACCCCGAAAATTTTTACCTGAGTAGCGCAAACCTGACTGCCCTTGTAGCACCTGTCATCGAGGTCCTCATTAGAGTCTATCTTATCTTTATTAAAAGGCAACCTATAGAGTTTCTCGTGATCATTCCAGGGAATAAGGGTTAAAAAATTCTCATCAAAATACACCTCACGCAACATTGCAGGACTGCCAGGCAAGGTAACCACACAGATCTTGCCATTTAATAATTTAAGCGATGGCAGATATCTGAGATCGAATCCTTTTTCTGAGTGATTTTTGATCTCCTTAATATAATCCTGAATGGTTTTAGTTGAGCACAGGGCATAGCTACCATTAGGAATTGAATGGGATACGCCCTCCATACTGCTATCAGAAACCTTGAAGGCAAAGTCGTAGTTATGTTTATGAAAATCCTTAAAAAACTTAATTGATGTTCCATCTTTATATACGCCATCCATAAAATCAGGATCAGCATTAAAGAAGTTGATCTTTGAAACAGTTGGCAGTGTAAGTGGACTTTCAGGTGCATCGTCTAATTCATAAGAGAGCAGTTCCACCGGATCTATACCGAATACCTCTGCCATCTTAAAAAAAGTCGCATCCTTAGGAGAGCGTCTGCCCTGCTCATACATTGAAATAGAAACCTGAGAGACTTTAAGTGCCTGAGCTAATTCCTCCTGACGAATACCAGCCCGCTGGCGCAATGTTCTAAGATTAGCGCCAAAGCTTGCAGGATCGCGATCTAAAAGACACTCAATACAGTGCCATATCCTAGTAGGATTTGCGTTATCCACAATGCTCTCAGGAAATTGCTCTTTAAGAAGATTAAGCAGCGCATGAGATACATTATTTTTTAAATCTTCTGACATATTCATTTAAACCAATTAGAAGACTGCTCAGTGCAACCTTATTTGCAACAGTTAGCCCCGGATCGTTTGCTAGATTTTAAAGCACGTAAAGAAATTAGAAAACAGCTTGTGCTCTTTTTATATATTGTGATATTACTTTTTTAAGTTTAAAAGCAATATCCTGCATACAGCAACAAGGCTTCAGACGTATTCTTGCAGATCGCCATTTAAGATCGGTGCCACCAGATCGCAAAGCCCTGCGTTTAATATGCAGGGCTTTGATGTCTAATTGAGGTTAGTCCTCATCAGAAGGCATAGCGGAAGGAGGTGGTTAAAGCATGCTCCTTGATGTTCTCA
>CAVJLP010000018.1:0-30378 GCA_963650525.1 Firmicutes bacterium CAG:534 | reverse complement strand
AACATAGTTTTTTATTTTTTTATTATGGTGTAGCAGATAGTAGTGCTATACCGAGGTTACGTGGCCGGATTGTACCGAAGTTGGTGGCTACCCCTGATTTCTATGCGTTTTGTGAAATTATTGCAGGAGCCACAGCAAGGATCATTGAGAGCTTTTCTACGGGCGCGACAATGCCGCACGCTCTGTCACCAGAGCATGCAGCAGTCAGACTTCCAGCTTTTAAGCTACGGCGTCAGTAGTACCGCCGGTGGCACTCGTTGTGGCTTTGGCACCCTCAGATGCAAGTTCCTGCGCTATTTGTGCCTTCTGCTGTTCAATTTCAGCAAGTGTCCTGCGCCTTGAGTTGCCTTTTAGCAACAATGTGTAGTTATTCGTGGACAGACGCTCTATAACAGCCTCTCCTAAGGTGCTGTGATCAACATCCTTAAGCCATATGTCTGGAGACTTCTGTGAGGTAACGATGGTGGTCTTCTTGCCGTACCTGTCGTTTAAGACATCATAGAGGATGCCTAAGTCCTCCTGACCGTACTCAGTAAGCCCGAAATCATCAATTACCAGCACCGCAAGCCTCATTAGTGCCTGACGTTTGGTCTTGTACAAGGAGGTACCCCTGCTTTGCTGCAGGTAGGCAATTAAATCCTGTGTAGTAAAGAATCTACCTGCCATTCCATGCATACAGCACTGACGCAACAGCGCTGAGGCAATAAAGGTCTTACCTGTACCGGTACCACCAAAGATAGTGAGGTTATAGCCATCCTTCACAAAATCTAGGGTGGAGAGCTTAAGCATCATCTTCTGGAAGGCCTCGTCACGTCCATCGCCGGTGCTTACGTCGTTTATGGAGGCAAATACCGGTATACGTGAGGTCTTCAGTAACGAAGCCTGACGACGGCGATCACGTCCGTTAAGCTCATGGGTAAGCAATACCTCCAGTACATCCTCTATTGCAAGCTCACCAAAGCCTTCAGGACGGACTCCCATCTCACGCCAAAACTCCGCTGCATCCTTGAGCTGCAGGGACTTTAACAGGTTGTAGCTCTTCTCATAGTTCACGATATTCATCAGCAGGCCTCCAAGGTGGTATTTGCATTGTTATTAACCGCAGCTACGCTATTGCCGTTGTTTCTACTGCTTTTAAGCTCTTTGATCACATCTGCATAACGGTTGGTGATCACAACCGTGCTCAGATGAAATTCTCCCTGTAATTCTGATGACTGATGCTCCGTAGGACTTACTACTGGCCATTTAAGTGCTGGCTTCTTGCCAAATAAGACTTCTTTGCACAGCTCCTTATATTTTTCCGGCTGATATACCTGATCCTGCTCTCCATCAAACTTGAGCTCTTTCTTCTCAAAACCATCGATGATGCGTTGAGTGATAAAGGGATATTCCAGATATGCTCTGGCGTTGCCTACAACCTGATTTAAATCACTGTACAGGGAGCAGTATCCCTTACATAGTGACAGTACCTTCACCAGTTGCTTTGTAAGCTCATCTAGACGCGTTTTCCTGCGTTTTAATGCATCCTGGCACCACGTCTCCACATTAGGTCCTATTGCATGCGCCCACTGCAGTAAGAAATCTTTTTGCTCCAGCTTATAGTATTCAAAAGACAAACGCCTTTCGTCCGTGTACAATTCGCATGTAGACAGTCCCGGCACTTCATCCTTGCGCTCATAGCTTACTATGACTGCACCATTGGTTAGAAACCTGATGAGTCTAGGTGTTGTTTCGATTTCTATCTGGTTGCCTTTCCATTTGGGTGGAACTGCGTACTCATGTTGCCCAAACCTAAATATGCAATTTGTCGGTACTGTCTGCGATTGAAGCGTGACTTCCGCATAATTCCAGTTCTTAGGCACGGTCAGAAATTCTTTTTCCTTAGCAAACAAGTCGTTACGGCTAATCTTTAAGGTACGAATTTTGTGAGCATTAATCCTCGCAATGTGGGTTTGTAGGACCTCATTGATTTCCTTGATGCTGTGATATTCCTTATTCTCGTGCTTAATGTCATAGTGCATCCATGATAAAGCACTCCTGGTAACTAGCTTGACGCTCGCCTCGACACCTCCTTTATCAGTTGGATGGTAAGGTCTGCAGGCTATCAATTCCATCCCCAGAGTACGTGCCATTGCGAGCATGGTGGAATTTAAAATACCACCATAGGTCGATGCTTTGACCACTGCTCCCTTAAAGTTATCTACCACCAGAGCCTCAGGTACTCCTCCAAACTCCTGTAGGCAACTGACTATGGCCGGGATAACATCCAAAGTCTTCTGGGACGGGATGGCTCTGGCTACGATGTAGCGTGATGCCGGCAGGTACATCACGAGGATGTCTGCCATCTTTACCTCATTACCGGACTTATACGGTACCTTGACGCCGGTGAAATCTATCTGGGCCTCAGCTCCCATCTCGTGGGTCTTTTGATACGGAGGGAGTACCTTGGTCTCAGTAAATTTATGCCATAAACGCATCACGCTCTTAGGCTGGTACATAGCCAAGCCTTTTTCCTTAGCCAGTTGCTTGTTCTCATCGCTGAGGTAAACCTTCTCCACAACCTCAATTTTGGTGAGCTCGCACTTGATTTCAGTACCGCTGCCACCGTGTTTCTTAGAGGCCATAAAGATTTCCTGCAACTTGCAGAAGTCCGGCTTCAAGTATTCCTTGAGCTCACCTTCGACCCTGCCACGGCTATTGTGGCCGTACCAAAGCTCATGCAGCTCTTTTGGAGGCATCTGCTGCACCTGTTCCTTAGTCAGTCCCATCCTGTCGATTTTTGCCCCGATCCTAGCTGCTACACCATGGGTGATCCCATATTTGCTCTCAATAGCTGCAGGTGCATGACCTGATAAACGGTCTAGTACCATGTTTCGCAGTACCACCATGTCCATAGAATGTCCTCTTCCTGGTTTGTTTCGTTTTTCGCTCATGCATTACTCCTAAAGAATTAAAACTCGGAGCACTTTAATGCATAAGTCTGGGTTCATTCCAGTTGGCGGTGAAATTTTGAAGTTTTGGAAGGTTGTGGTGAAAAAATTTGGAGGGCTAAACGGCGATCATCTTACGGATCCTGTAGATCATCTCTAAGGATCCCTAACACTTTAAGTCCAATGCCCCTGCAGGAAACGGCTATGCAGATTTATCCTTCACTTCAAAGGATCTGATGTCAGGAGTGGTAATTGAACTTAAGAGCACTAAGGATGAAGAAAAGCTTTATGAACTTGCAGAGACTGCCTTAAATCAGATCAATACTAAAAAATATTTTGAAGATTTTAAAAGGAACTATGTGGAGAAAGTGTACTGCTATGGTATAGCCTTTTGTCGCAGAACCTGTCAGGTACGTTGCGAGATTAAATCATTGTGATAATGAGCTTTTGGGTTGGAACATGGCAACATTGGACTCATCTTATTTAGAATGTTCCACGTGGAACATAGCTCTTAACAGATAAAAAAACTCCCGCATGAGCGGGAGCAAAAGATATCAAAAGAAAAAATGGGTCAGTGATTAATAATCACCAGGCTGTTCCTCGATGTTATCAATCATGGTCTGATAGTAAGACATTGTAGCCTGATCTGGATTATTTAGCATCTCCTCAAACATATGTTTAATTTGCTCAAGTACACTGGCACGGGTAATGAATACCAGTTTTGATACCTTCTTCCCCTCAGGCCATTCTTTCATTACAGCCAAGGGATAGAGGCTTCCCATTACTGCATGGACTATTACCGGCTTATCCTGCCCTTCTAGATCAAGAATACCCTTGATACGAAGAATAGAGTCACCATATACGTCCTGGACGCTACCAATGGCACTTAGCAATGCAAGAGGATCGATAGCTCCTTCATGCTCGATTGCAAAGGAGTCTACGTCGGTATGAGCAATGATTCTGGGCTTGGCAACACCTACAGCCCCCTGCACTGATGCTGGTCTAAAGGATGAGGCCAGCGGCGTCTTGATTTCAAGCCAGGATTTAACCTGTGATTCATAATCCTGCTCGGCATTCTGATAAGGACCTACATCAAGTAAGAGCTTAGGAGAGATATTACCCTTGATTACAGGATAAATACCTGCATTAGGATTGATCTTGCGGGTTACCTCATATATTGGCTCCAGGGCGTCTGCATCTATAAGGTCGGTCTTGGATACTAAAATCAGATCAGCTAAAGCTATCTGCTTTACAGCCTCATACTGCTTCTTTAGCTGAGTATCAATATTCTTGGCATCAAGTACGGTTACGGTACCTGCATAGTAGAAATTCTCAACACAGTATTCATCACCGTTTAAGGTACCAATGACGCCAGCAGGATCTGCAAGACCGGTGGTTTCGATAAGCACACGATTAAACTTTGGAATTATGCCCTGCTGTGCTTTAACTAGGTTATTTGCCAGTGAATCGATAAGAGCACCCTGAAGTGAGCAGCAGATACAACCAGAGCCTAAAAGCACCACAGTATCATCTACACTTTCGACTAGCTCATGATCAAGGCCTACATCACCAAACTCGTTGATTAAGACCAAGGTATCTTTGAATTCAGGTGAATTAACCCAGTGATTTAATAAGGTGGTTTTACCACTACCCAAAAATCCAGTGATGATGTTTACCGGAATGCGGGTATCTACTTCTTCTACTTCAGTCATTTCTGCTCCAACAAAAATTCAATAGCTCGGTTTAATGCCGGGTTTCTTATCTCGTCGATTTCATTTAACACGTCATGATAAGCCCCGCTAAGGGAACTGACAATCGGTGCATTAAAATCTTTCTGATGCTTTTTAAAAAATTTTGTGCATGCATCTGAGGATACAACTTTATCTTCAGAGGCTGTCTGTACATATATGGGGACTGGTAGCTGTCCTTTTAAAGAGAACAGCTCATTTTGTTTTAAGGTTGTTGCTTTGACAAAGCCCCAAGTAGGAGAGCCTATGGTAAGCTCCTTATGGGATGCGTAGTAATCATGATAGGCCTTATAGCGTATCTCACTGTGACTGTGATGATTCTCCTCAAATGGAATACGCTTATACTCCCTGCCATATGGGGTAAATGCATTCTTAATTATGGGAAGAGATCCAATAATTGATGATGCGATAGTAAGAACCGTGGGGCTTATTTTCATTGCTGGAAATAAAAAAGGTGCAATGAGTGCTAATTTTTTAGGCTTAGCTACTGGCAGATCAGAGCATACAAAATCCAGCGCTATAAGTCCTCCTAAAGAAAATGCCAGCATGCCGTATTCTTTAAATCCTAGCTCTGATATCAAGAGTGCAATATCGAGAGTAAGGTAGCTAAATTTATCTATATGACATCTTTGCGGATCTTTTAAAAGTCTGTCAGAAATGCCCTGTCCTCTGGCAAATAACACGGCAGTTTTGATCCCTGCGTGATACATGCAATATAAAAATTCGGCATATTTATGTGCAGTCTCTCCCCTACCTGGGATCAAAACAATCTGAGAGCTTGCATTAGGAGGAGATATAACCGCAGCTCTGACGTGCAGACCACTTGCATATTGCGCCGTGTGTATCTCTACATACTTTTTATAGAAGCTTTCAATTCTGCCTTCTAGTTCTTTAAATCTGGAGGCTGTAAGAAAGATATCTTTGTGCATGACATGATCTCCAATCTGGAGGAATAGCAACAAGCCCTATTTAATGAAATAAGGCTTTGTCAGTATATGAGAATTAGCTGAAAGTTTCTATAAAAGATCAGCGCTTACGGGAGATTTTTATAACGCCATCAATGGCCTTGATGCGTTTGATTACACCGGCTAAATGCAGGCGATCACGGATGGTGATGGTAAGTTGCATCAGAGTGGTATTGTTGTCATCCTTCTGCTCAGAATTAATGCTCTGTACAGATGATGATGCAATATCAATAGCATTTAAAATTTCTGGAAGAATACCCTGACGTCTTTCGTGCTCGATGATGATCCCGGTGTTAAAAGTCAGGGATGAGGTAACAGCAAGATTCCAACCCACTTTCAAAAGCTTGGATGGGGATTTCTCACTTGCAAGCAGATTACGGCAATTCTTGTTATGAATAACGAGACCACGACCTGAGGCTACGTGAGCGATGATCTCATCTCCAGGAATTGGCATGCAGCATTGTGCAAAGATATATGGAATGCCACCAGTGCCGGTTACAGGCAAAGAGCCATCATCCATGAGATCAGGTGAGATGATCTTGGCAACGGATACCGTGAGGATATTGCCCATGGCAACATCCACAAATAGCTCTCTTAGATCCTTCTTTCCAAACTGCTCTAATACTCGTTTGATGGTATCAAGCGGTATATCCTCAATACGACGTCCACGCATGGCATTGATGAGCAAACGGCGTCCGATGAGCTCGCATTCTTGTGAACGCAGACTCTTTAAATGCTGTCTGATCTTGGAGCGAGCTTTTGAGGTCACCACGCTTGAGAGCCAGATTGCATTTGGACGGGCATTTGGATTGGTGATGATCTCTACGGTCTGACCAGATTCGAGGCGGTGAGATAGTGGGAAGGAGTGATGATTTACCAAGGCTCCGACGCAATGCATACCGATATCTGAATGGACAGCATAGGCAAAGTCGACCGGAGTTGCTCCCTTAGGCAGGTTGTAAATCTTGCCCTCTGGAGTAAAGATGTAAATTGCATCCGGGAAGAGATCGGTCTTAACATCCTCGATAAATTCGGTGGATGTAGCCGCACTCTTTTGTAAATCCTTTAAATTCTTAAGCCATTTCTCGGCATTACGCTGAGAGGTGGTAGATACCGGTTCAGAGCCTGATTCCTTGTAGGACCAGTGAGCTGCAACACCGCGGTTGGCAATTTGATCCATAAACTCAGTACGGATCTGGATTTCAATAGGAACACCATGGGGGCCTATTAGTGAGGTGTGCAGTGACTGATAGCCATTGATCTTAGGAATGGCAATGTAGTCCTTAAAGCCTGCAGGACGGGGCTTGAAAAGCGCATGTACCTGTCCAAGTACCCTATAGCAGGTATCAACATCTTTTAGGATGATCCTGAACGCATATACGTCCATGATCTCGTTAAACTGCAGTTCCTTACGTACCATCTTGTTATAGATGGAAAAGATATGTTTTTCACGACCTAAAACCGAACCTTCAATCTTGGCCTCTTTAAGCTTATTGCGAATTGATTCAAGAATATTGCTGACAATCTCGCGGCGGTTGGATCTGGCACGGGTGACGGCCGCTTTTAAGACACGGTAGCGCTGAGGGTAGATGGCTGAGAAACACAGCTCCTCAAGCTCGGATTTAAGATCGGAAATACCTAAGCGATTAGCAATAGGTGAGAAGATATCCAATGTTTCACGGGCAATGCGTTTACGCTTATCTGGCCGCAGGGCGCCAAGTGTACGCATGTTGTGAGTACGATCGGCAAGCTTGATTAAAATCACGCGTATATCCTGAGTCATGGCCAGGATCATTTTGCGATAATTTTCAGTCTGCGCATCGTGGTAATTGGAAAACTTGAGTTTATCTAATTTAGTAACACCTTCAACTAGGTTTTTGACGTTACTGCCAAATAATTTCTCAAGCTGGGCATCAGTAATATCCGTATCCTCGACCACGTCATGTAATAACGCAGCCTGTACGGATTCGGTATCTAGACCCATTTTTGCAGTAAGAGTAGCAACTGCAATAGGATGGATAATATAAGGTTCGCCTGATGCACGACGTTGTGCAGCGTGCGCATGATCTGCAACTACAAAGGCTCGGTCAATTTCCTGAATGCCCTGTGCTGGCAGATACAGTGATACGCATTCGCGCAAACGCCAGTAATAGTGAAGATTGGGAGAGGCTAGGACCTCTTTTGATGGAGCATTGGACACACTGAGAGCAGTCTCAGTATTCTTTGCGGTGATGTCTTTTTCCTCTCCCATAAGATGTCCTTAACTAAGCGAACATCTCGGCGCCATCGATAGGTGCGAATTCTTTGTCGGAAGGATGCTCGGAAGCATTACGAAGGTGATCCTTGCGATCCTGTTTTTCTAAGAATTCCTCAGTGATGAGGCCTTCCTCGATCTCGCGCAGAGCGATCACGGTGGACTTGTCGTTCTCTTCGTCGACAAGAGGCTTGTTGCCTGAGGTGATCTGACGGGCACGATGTGCTGCGAGCAAGACTAAGTCAAAACGGTTGCCTACTTTTGCAACAGCATCTTCGACCGTAACTCTAGCCATGTTTAAAATTCCTCTAAAGTAAAATTATCTATGTGTAATATGTAATTATACCATGACATCAGGCTTACTCTTGCTTTGATGATAACTGCGGGAACAGTTCTTTGAGTACATTCTGTTCATTTTTCGTTTCAGCACGTGATGCAAGGATGATGGAGCGCAATGTCAGCACGCTTTCATCAAAGTCATCATTGATGATCACATGATCATACTCATTATAGTGAGAGAGTTCGGATAAAGCCTTACTCATGCGTCCTTCAATCACTTCGGCACTGTCTTGGCCTCGGCTCTCTAAGCGGCGTCTTAGCTCCTCTAGAGATGGAGGCACGATAAAGATACTGCGGGCCTCGGGCGTCTGTGCTCTGATCTGTCTTGCACCCTGCCAGTCAATATCAAATAGTACGTCTTTGCCCTCGTTTATCCACTGCTCGACGATTTCACGGGAGGTGCCGTAATAATGATCAAAAACGTGGGCATATTCGTAGAAAGCGTTACGCTCAATCAATGCCTTAAATTCGTCCTCGGAGACAAAGTGGTAGCTTACATGATCAATCTCACCTGGGCGCATAGCACGTGTGGTATGAGAGATGGAAAGACGCATGGAATTGTCATTATTGAAATTCTTAAGCAGTGCGTTGATTAAAGATGACTTACCTGCCCCACTTGGTGCTGAGACGATAAATAAAGTGCCTTTTTTCTTCATAATTCTTTGTTATACAAACTAAAAATCTTCAGGGAGTCCCTCAGGATCTATCTCTGAGGCCTCAAACCAGCTCTTAAGCACTGAGCGTGCCTCATCAATGCCGATCTTCTTTAAGGCAGAGAAAGCCACAATGGTAAAGGTGCCGTTGAACTCAGAGAGTGCGTGACGTACCTCACCTACAGCCTCGCGTCTTGCATTAAGCCCAAGCTTATCAGCCTTAGTAAGCAGAATAAGCAATGGGATCTGAGCCTCAATAGTCCAGTCGATGATCATTCTGTCGTGATCGCGCAGTGGAGTTCTGATGTCCATGGTCAGCACGAGCCCGGTAAGCTCTTTGCGCTGACGCAGATAGTCGGTCATGTTATGCTGCCATTGGCGTTTCATGCCCTCAGGCACTGCGGCAAAGCCGTAGCCTGGCAGATCAACTAAGTAGCGTCCATCCTGAACCTTAAAGAGGTTGATAAGCTGGGTACGACCTGGGGTTCTTGATGTTTTTGCCAGATTCTTTTGATCGCAGATAGCATTTAGCGAAGAGGATTTACCGGAATTGGATCTTCCGATAAATGCAATTTCAGCCTGCGTATCAGACGGCAGACGCTTGATGTCCGGGGAGCTTGTGACAAAGCGCGTATTGCGAAAGGAGAAGCTCTTGGGCTTTTCGTCAGTCATCAATAATTCCTTAGATATTTAGTTGTTTTAGAAGATCCTCGGCGGACTCTTCGGTAGTTTTATTATCAATTTCGCGTATGGCCTGGAATTTAACATTATCCATGGCTATTTCAAGATAAAAAACATTCTTGCTTTCAGTAAAGAAAGATACCTTTGAACATTTAGGATTATCTAAATTTACGTTAATTGACAGCTGTAGCTCACGTGGTACCGACAACATTTTAGGCTGACTTTGCTGAATAGTAGATTGCAGCTCATCACTTACAAGGCGGGTGTAATTACCTAAAATCTGGTTCATAAGTTCGCCTAGGCTGTTGGATACCTCCTCTGAGGTATAGTTTTTAGCCTGCTCTGCTTCAGGTATTCCCATATTACTCATGTAGCTTGAGTAGATATCCATGGCTGTTTCCTTAGGGAAATTGATGATGGCCATACCTGAAAAAGATCCTGTAAACATCGCAAAGGTACCGATATCCGGGGTCAGCATGGTTTTGCTGGTGGATTGTACTACAGGAGAGTATGTGATTTTCTTGCCGGTAGCGGTCGTCAGTACTGAGGTTACACTGTCGCATAACTGTACTAGCAGATCTGTATAAGTAACAGTTTTAAATTTTTCAGCCATATACACTCCGCTCAATGAATTCTGCCCTATTGTAACGAAGTTTGCCTGATAAAAACTGAGATCCCTGCGTAATCGGCGGTATAAAAACCGCCGATCTAAAGCTAGGACTGCTACTTGATACCTAATTCCTTGATCTTACGGGTCAGGGTATTTCGGCCCCAGCCTAGGAGTTTGGCTGATTCCTGCTTGTGGTTGCCGGTAAAGCTCAGCGTGGCTTCAAGCATGACACGTTCAAATTCAGGCACTGCCTCAGAAAGAATATCGCGCTCTCCGGCCTTTAAGCGACCATCAACCCAGTTTCTAAGTTGCTCCTGCCAGGAAACCTTTTCCCCAGAGCTTCCGGTAATTGATGTGGCAGTTTTCTGTACCTGCGGACGGGCATGGAGAAATTCAGAGGGCAGATCCACTAATTGAATATCTCGGCCGGTTACCATGATGGTCAAGTATTTACACAGATTCTTAAGCTGTGTGACGTTGCCTGGCCATTGCTGACGGCACAAAAATACCAGTACTTCGGAGGTAAGCTTCTTAGGCTCGGTGTGCGCATCTATTGCAGCCTGGGAGAGGAAGTGCTTTGCTAGCATCGGAATGTCATTGTTGCGCTCACGCAGTGCCGGCATATTGATGTTGATTACATTTAGGCGGTAGTAGAGATCAGCAATGAAGGTGCCTTCAGCAACCATAGCCTCAAGCTCTCTTGAGGAGGTGGCAATCAGGCGTACATCACTTTTAATCGGTTTATCACTGCCTAAGGGAATATATACCCCATCCTGAAGTAGTTTTAATAATCTGGTCTGTGCCTCCATGGGCATGTCACAGATTTCGTTTATGTACAGCGTACCACCCTCTGCCTGAGCTAAGGCGCAGGCGCTCTCAGAGCCACTGGCATCACCAAAGAGCTCAGATTGCACCATCTCATGTGGCATAGAGGCCATATTGACTGAGACAAAGGGCTTATCGCGGCGGATGCCGTGATTATGCAGAGCCTTGGCAACTAAGCCACGGCCGGTACCGACCTCGCCATGCACCAGTACCGGAAGCTCGGTCTTTGAAACTCGGCCTATGAATTTGAAAACTTCCTGCATCACTGGGGATTTACCAATGATCTCCTCGTTATCCTCAGGAGCCTTTACCACCTGGGCCGTGCCAGCCTCTCTTTCCTCTTTGCTCTTAAGTGAGTTATAGCGGTGCATGGCGGCACGACGGATAACCGCAACTGCTGATTCAATATCAAAGGGCTTAGGCAGATATTCAAATGAGCCCTGCTCATATGAATCAACTGCAGCAGCTAAATCTGAGTGTGCAGTCATGATGATGAAGGGGATATTCTCATCTACCTCATGTACCTTCTTAATTAGGGCCAAGCCACTAATTCCAGGCATACGGATATCGGAGACGATTACATCAGGGATCTCCTGCTTCAAAGCTTCCAGAGCAGCCTCTCCGTTTTCAAAAAGTCGGTGCTGAATGCTGTTTACATCCAAAGCCTTGTCAAAGACGAAACGAATACTAGCGTCGTCGTCTATGATCCATATCATAGGGTTCATAGCATTTATACCTCGCTTAAATCACTGCTTTTAGGCAGGGGCAAGATCAGTTTAAAGGTTGTTTCATTCTCATCACTGATGCATTCAATAGAGCCGCCGTGGCGCTCTAAAATACCCTGAGCAATGGGAAGACCCAATCCGTTACCAGTGGTCTTGGTGGTTACCATTGGATAGAAAATTGTTTGTTTGAGCTCCTCGGGGATCTCCGGGCCGTTATTGGAGATGGAGATTGCCACTACTGTCGGATACTTGCGATCACGGATAATGACACCTGATTCGGCTCTGGTTTTGATCTTTACATAGGGATGAGGAGTATGGGCGTCCATCATGGCATCCTCAGCATTCTTGATGATATTGAGGATCACCTGCTGCATGGCATCGACATCTAGGCGTAGCTCCGGTAGCGATGGATCATAATTCTTCTCAATTCTTACATGAGTCTGATGCTCCTGCATGGCCTGCAGCGATAGCACCTTTTCAATGACGAAATGGATATTGGCCCAGATAAGAGGGTTAGGACGCTGGGGACCTAGGAGATTGTTTACCAGATTCTTAAGACGATCGGTCTGCTCAATAATGACCGAGGTGTATTCCTTGATGGCTTTTTCCTTGCCGTAGGTCATTTCCAGAAGCTGTGCGGCTCCGCGGATCCCTCCAAGAGGATTTTTAATTTCGTGGGCAAGATTGCGGATAAGATCGCGAGCTGCCATATGCTGGGTCTGTAGTTGCACGGCATCCACCAGACGCTGCTGATGTATCAGGGAGCGCAGCTCGACTATAAGTCCGTGGCGGCGTGAATTATACGCAGAAACATTGATGTTGACCGTAATAGACAAGCCTGGCTCAGGCGATAGCAGAATATTAGCTGCAGAAAATCCTGGGAAATTGGTCTTGACCGGTACGGGCAGATTCGACATGAAGGCTTTTTCAGTATTGTCGACGATATCGCTTAGCTTCAATGTTTCAATTTTAGAGCGAGACATGCTTAGCAACTGTTCGGCACCAGGATTTGCGTAGATGATACGCAACATAGGATCTGTCACCAGAACGGCGGTATATAGACCTTCTACAATGGTTTGAGCATCAATTTGCATAATTATTTCGATCTAAAAATGTGCAACACCTAGAATATAGTGTGAACTTTATCATAAATTTAATGAATAGGCACAAAAATAGTGCATTAATTTTTAATTTAAATTAAGCAAAATAACTGCAAAATCATGCTATTGCTTTGTTATATAAATAAAAAACCCGAAAGTTTTTGACTTTCGGGTTAGTAATTTCTTGTCAGAAAGAGTGCTGAAATTAATCTTCGCTCTTCTTACCACCGGCGGCACGGAAGGCACGTACACGATCAAGCTCGGAGAGGTTCTTCTTACGCAGACGTAATGAAACTGGGGTTACCTCAACTAACTCGTCCTCGTCGATGTACTCAAGGCACTGCTCAAGAGACATCTTGATAGGAGGAGTGAGGATGATGTTGTCATCAGAGCCTGCTGCACGTACGTTAGTGAGCTTCTTGGTCTTCAAAGGGTTAACGGTCAAGTCGTTATCACGAACGTGCTGACCGATGATCTGGCCCTCGTAAACCTCTTCACCAGGATTTACGAAGAGACGGCCACGCTCCTGCAGGAACCACAAAGCATAAGGAACAGTCTTACCGGTATCATTTGAGATCATGACGCCGTTCTGACGAGAACCGATGGTACCACCGACATACTCATCATAGCTGTCAAAGGAGTGATACATGAGACCTGAGCCTGAGGTTAAGGTCATGTACAGGGTCTGGAAGCCAATTAAGCCACGGGAAGGAATACGGTAGTCAAGGCGTACACGTCCTTTTCCGTCAGGTACCATGTTCTTAAGTTCGCCCTTGCGCTTGCCAAGCTCTTCCATTACAGGGCCTTGGTTATCCTCGTGCAGATCCAAAGTTAAGACCTCATAAGGCTCTAGGGTTCTGCCATTTTCCTTCTTTAAAATAACTTCAGGACGGGAAACAGCCAGCTCATAGCCCTCACGACGCATCTCTTCGATGAGCACTGAGAGGTGTAATTCACCACGGCCAGATACTCTGAAACGGTCGGCCTCTTCAGTCTTCTCAACACGCAAAGCCACGTTGTGGACCAACTCTTCCTCAAGACGCTCCTCAATGTTACGGGAGGTAATGAACTTACCCTCACGTCCTGCAAAAGGAGATGTATTAACGCAGAAGTTCATGGTGACGGTAGGCTCATCTACGGTCAAAGCAGGTAAGGCTTCAACTGACTGAGGATCGCAGATGGTATCTGAAATCTTAAGCTCACCTAAACCGGTAATAGCGACGATATCGCCGGCCTCAGCAGTCTCTGCGACCTTACGGTGTAAGCCAAGATAATCCATTACCTGACCAATCTTGCCGTTGCGGGTCTTACCTTCTCTGTCGATGATCACGACGCTTTGATTGGCACGGGCAACACCGCGCTTGACACGGCCGATACCGATGACGCCGACATAGGAGGTAAAGTCCAAAGAGGAGATCTGCATCTGGAAGGGGCCGTTGAGATCAGAATCTGGAGGAGATACGCGATCAACGATGGTTTGGAACAAAGGCTGCATATCGGTGCCGGTAGCGCCTTCCTCTAAGCTTGCCCAGCCTTGGAAGGCTGATGCATATACTACAGGGAAGTCTAACTGCTCATCAGTTGCGCCTAAGTTGTCAAAGAGGTCGAATACTTGATCGATAACCCAGCTAGGACGAGCACCTTCACGATCGCACTTATTGATAACTACAATAGGCTTAAGACCTGCGGCAAAGGCTTTTTGAGTTACGAAGCGAGTCTGAGGCATAGGACCGTCAACAGCGTCTACGAGCAAGAGCACTGAATCGACCATGGACATAACACGCTCAACTTCACCGCCGAAGTCAGCATGGCCCGGGGTATCAACGATGTTGATGCGGTATCCACCCCAATCGATGGCGGTATTCTTTGACAGAATGGTAATGCCACGCTCTTTTTCGAGATCATTGGAGTCCATGATGCGAGTTTGATTGAGCTCGTTGCGGTCTAAGGTGCCGGACTGGCGTAGCAGACTGTCTACCAGTGTGGTCTTGCCGTGGTCAACATGCGCGATGATGGCGATGTTGCGGATCTTATTAACATCCATTTTGATAATCCTGTGGTTGGCGCGAATACTATCCCTCTTAGGGATTTCGTCTCTAAACTAAAGACACCACTAAGGTGTTTTGAAATGTTTTGGAAGGCTGCTTTTGACTAGGAATTCCATCTCCTGCCTGAGCCTATACGCTAAAATCACGCTATTTTAGCGTAAATTTTGAACTGTGACGCATTTTGATACTTTTAAGAGCAAGCTTTTTTTCAAAAGAAAATATGTAACCAAACGCTAACACATGCCTTTTGTTGATCTTCTCCATAGTTTCTGCTCTCTGCTAGAATGTAAAGATCAGCAAAGATTTTCCTATAAGGCGGATTTCGTGAGAGAACTATTTGAATTTTTCCTAAAGCGCATCAAGCGTGACAGTGTGGGCCTAGAGGCCTCGGCTTTGGCTTTTACCTCCATACTATCGTTGGTCCCGGCAGCAACAGTGGTTTTATCTGTGTTTGCTATGATCCCCTCGTTTCAGGGAGTACGTGATGCCTTAAAGCATTTTGCCGCCCAGAATTTTATGCCGGTATTCAATGAGACCGTCAGTAACAATATGGGAGTTTTGCTGCAACACGCAGGAAAACTTACGGTCACAGGTTCTATCGTTTTCTTCTTTATTGCGCTGTTGCTAGTACGCTCGGTAGACAAGTCTTTTAACCGTATCTGGCGTGGTGGTACACGTAAGGCAGGCTCCACCATTGCAATTTACTGGACCTTATTAACGTTAGGTCCCCTGTCAATTGGACTTGTAGTCTGGATCACCTCCAAAGTCTTTGCCTATGCTGCCCTCTCAGGAGGTGTGGTAGGAATTCCGATGGTCTTTGCCTATTTTGTGTTGCCGGTTATCATTGAGCTTCTCGTGACTACTGCCGCCTTCATGATAGTTCCTGCGGCAATGGTTAAGATCCAAGATGCGCTACTGGGAGCTGCCTTGGTGACTATTTTTCTTGAGATTTCCAAGAAGATCTTTTCTGTCTTCGTGCTGAAATTTTCAAACTATGAGGTAGCCTATGGAGCACTTGCGGCAATTCCGGTGATGATGCTGTGGGTGTATATCAACTGGTGGATTGTTTTGGTGGGTGCAGAATTTACCGCAACTTTGGGGGCGGTGCGCAGCGGTATTTGGGAAGGTATTCCACATTTTATGGTGTACCTGGCCAATATGACTGGATCCACTCTAGGCTCTGAGCGTATTATTCAGGTACGCCGCAAGGCCTCAATTAGAATCAAGGTAGCCTCAACTCCGAAGCTTGTAAAGCGGGATGTCAACAAAAAGACAGAGCAGGATGAGGATGTGAACGCCAAGAGCTGAAGTTTTTTCATTCTCCTAAAATTAAAGGCTCCCATACGGGAGCTTTTAATTTTCTCAAAAGGAAATCTTGCTTAATGAGGCTTAACCTGATGTTCGCCCTTGCGCTCATCAGCTGTATCCTTTTCCAACACTGCAATTTCATCTCTTAGAACTTTTACGGCATCTAATAGTTTTTCCGTACTCTTATTCTCAGCATCAAGCCTTTGACGTTGCTGTTTCTCATATTGCTCTCTTTCCTGAGCGCTCATTTCCTTTACAAACAACCCAGGGCGCATTAAGCCACGTTGCAATGCTTTGATATCAAAAACAGGATCCTTAAGGCTTCCTGAGATATCAACTACGGTGGCACTGTCGCGAGGAGTACTTACAAAGTAGGCTTTGCCGCTATTTTTAAGATCATCAAGTGTGGTATTTCCAGATAATGAAAACAAAGAGGTTGCAAGTTTGGAGCTTACATAATATCTGGCACTCTGATCTCCAAAATTTATCTGAGTATTGACATCATGCATGCCGCAGTCGCTATCTGCTAAAGCCGTCATTAGCTTTGACAGATCAAGATGAAAATCTTCCTGACGGCCGCCGTTGATTAAATCAAGACCGAAGGCTGAAATAAGCAGGTTGTCCGAGGTAAGTGTGAGCTTACCATCTAGATTTTTAACAAGATCATTTAAGTCACCTGAGCTTTTTAGGTCGATATCAAAATTTATCCTGCCACTTAGAAGGTGAGGAATGAGACTTGAGTTAATGCTTGCAAGGTCAAAATCATGAGCCTGACCTAAAAGGAAGGAGCGACCACCGTTTCTTGAAAGGGAGAGACTGAGGGTTGCATTGGATTTACCAAAGCTTGCCTTAGGAATTGAGAGCGTGAACAGAGGCTCGGTAAGATTAGATAGCAGTGACAGTTGATTTATGTGCAGATCCTGATAGAGCAGATCATTAAAGCTTAGATTTGCCATTGCAGATGGATCAGGCTTTAAGCCCTCATTTGAAGACCAGACAAGGCCTGAAATACTGCCTGATATGGCCTGAGCTGAAACAGGTAGACTATCAAGATGAGATAGGAAGCGGACTTTATTTAACTCAACATTATTTAGATGTAGTTCATGATCGCTGAGATCTTTTAAAAAACCGTCACAAAGTGTATGGGTAAGCTCAAAACGTGAGGAATCAAGCCTGAGAGTGCGGATATAATCATCCTTGCCATCAGGTGATAGCTGTGCATCAAGCTCGTATTCGCCATCAAATACCAACCCTTTTAGATTTGCTGATATTTCATCAGGAGCTATTCTTAAATCAGCCTGATTCCTCTCAAGTGTAAGCTGCATCAGGGGACGGGAGATTTCATTGATTTTGCCCTTGAAATTACAGCTTAAGCCTCCGTTGCTTACTATCAGATCAGATGCAGTTCCATTTATGCCAGAGAGCAACAGATCGCGGTTATTCATAACAGCGATGACATCGTTAAGCACTACTGTGGGAGCCTGAAAGCTGTATTTATCCATAAGCCTTGCAGGATCCTTTAGAACTATCTTATCTAAGGTTAATGAGGTAAATTTTGGCAGAGTATCGGAGTTGATTTCAATGGCGCCACTTATGCTACCACCTAAGGCATCTAAGGATAGCTTTGATATAACTAGATCATGATTGTCATAGTTAAACTGTCCCTGCAGATCCTTATAGGTTATACCGTCAATAAGGCCTTCAGTCAGCGTGCCAGAGCCTGAGCTTGCTGTGGGAGCAGATCCTTTGACGATATTTACATCGGATAATTCAAAGGATGCATCCTTTGCAGAAAGCCTTTCAAGCTCAAATGGAACATGCTTGGCTCTTAGGGTGGCAATTGAAATTGAATCAAAGCCTAGGGCATTATTCTTAAGTAAGGCAAGATCCTCAGGTGAAATATCGGCGTTACGTAGATAGAGATCTGAAATAAATAGATTTTTTCCAGATAACAATGATTTAACGTCATACTCTAGGTAAAGCTCATCAATATGGCTTTTTGAGAAGCTGACTTTGTGAAGCTTTACGGTATCTGGATATATGGGCGAGAACTCAACTTGCTCTGCTGCAAACTGCAGTCCAGAGCGTTCTGAGAGTAATTTTACTAATGGAGCCTTAACATGCTGTCCGTTGAAATAAAGAATGAAGGCAACTATGGCAACAGCAATAATCACCAGAGCTGTAAAAAGCCATTTGAAGATTTTGACTAATTTACTTGTGTGATGTCGTCTGATATTGCGTCTGAAGGCCACAAGCTTACTCCTTGAGTTTTTTAGTCCTGCTGAGTATTATGAAAATCACGCGTTAGGCTCTCTAGTGATATGTTGTGCTGCTGAGCAAGCGCTTCTATTCTTGGTATACAAAATTTGGTAATATCGTGGATCAGGGATATTTGGTACCCTTCTTGTAATAGCTCAATAGCACGCTCTGTCAATCCATCTCTATACCCTTCTAAATAGCTTTCCTTATATTCTGACAGCTCGCTTCTTCTGTCTATTTCATTTCTCTCCTCTGCGAACTCACGCCAGTGCTCACGCTCTTCTTCCTCTTTGGTTTTTAATGGCTCCTTAATTGAGCTCTTTCTTTGGCTGATAATCGAATAGTGCCAGCAGCGGTAGGCAGTAGCATAGTCGCTATTTAATAGTAGCTTTTCATATTTTTCTGCATCGGTAGTGAAGCTGTAGCTGCCGTTGTATTCTCTGGTGCCAAGGAGTATGTCATCTAGCTCGACCTCTTTATTAGGATCCTTTGAAGGGATGAATCTTGAGGCAAAAATAAAGATGTAGCCACCAGTTAATTCATAATCCATAAGCTTGTAATCTTTCATAAGTATATTCCTGCAGTTTTAAACAAGCTTAAGTTGAGGCTTCATCCCTGATGTGACCAGATTCTGGGAACCAACGCTTGATAAGATAGGCGGTAGTCTTTTTATCCTCAAGAATAGCCTCAGCAGCAGTGCGTGCCAAAGGGATCAGCGCCTGATCGCGTACACTGTCTGCAACCTTAAAGGCGTCAAAGCCTGCTTGCTTGTCACCAAAAACCTCGCCTGGACCTCTAAGCTTAAGATCCTCGGCGGCAATTTTGAAGCCATCGGTAGTGGAGCGCATGATCTGCAAACGCTGTATGGCGGTATCGGTCATATTTTCATTTTGATCGTCATACATCAAAAGACAGAATGAAACCTCACTGCCACGCCCTACACGGCCTCGTAGCTGATGTAGCTGTGCAAGTCCTAATTTGTCGGCACTTTCAATAACAATGATCGAGGCATTAGGCACATCAACACCCACTTCAATAATAGTAGTGGCAACTAAAATACTGATCTGTCCTTGCAAAAAAGACGCCATGGTTTCATTTTTATCCTTGGTGCTCATTTGTCCATGTACCAGCCCTACCTTGATTTCAGGTAATGATTGACTGAGATCTTTATAAGCCTCAAGTACTGATGCCATGGATGTATTGTCGTCATCCTCTTCATCGCTTTCTTCAATGCGAGGACATACCCAATAGGCCTGTTTGCCACTTTGACAGACAACACGCAGACGCTCAATGACCTCGTGACGACGGCTAGCGCCTACTATTGCAGTGGTGATAGGCGTTCTACCTGAGGGCAGTTCTCCGAGCGTAGATACATCCAAATCTGCATATAAGGCTAATTGTTGGGTACGGGGAATAGGTGTCGCCGTCATTACGAGTTGGTGCATGGTGCAGCCATCAGGTGCTTTCTTTAAAAGAGCAACGCGTTGTCCTATGCCAAAGCGATGCTGCTCATCGATCACAGCCAAGGCTAAGGATTTATATTCCACATCCTTTTGGAAAACACTGTGAGTTCCGATAATGATCTTTGCACTGCCATCTTTAATGGCAGCTAGGGCTGCAGTACGCTCCTGCGTTTTTAATGAAGAGCATAAAAGCACACAGGAAATTCCCAGAGGAGCTAGTATTGCCGAGAATTTACGATAATGCTGCTCGGCTAGCAACTCGGTTGGGGCTAGCAGTACACTTTGTAGATTTGCACCGGCACTTTGCAGGCAGGCCATGAGGGCTACCATGGTTTTGCCTGAGCCTACATCACCATGTAGCAGGCGTAGCATCGGGGTATGACGCTGCAGATCAGCACAGATTTCAGAGAAGGCCTGCTTCTGTGCGTTGGTGAGTGTGAAAGCTAGGCTTTTTAAGAGCTTTTCATGCAGGGAGGGTAAAAAGTTAATGCGCACTGCCTTGCGTTTTAAATTAATGCGACGCAGATTGAGCATAGATAACTGATAGGCAGTGATCTCTTCAAAGCAAATACGTTTGAAGGCATCAAGCATGTACGGCAAGATCACAGAGTGATCAGGAGCGCCCTTTGGGTTGTGCACATAGGAGATGGCATCTTGCAGACTCATGCCAAAGGGATTGAGCTCCTTGGGGATAAGTTCTAAAAGAGGCATTGAGGGGAGCTTTTGTAGTCCCTGATTTACTATCTTGGTGATCACCTTTTGTGGCATACCGTTTGAACTGTGATATACCGGAGTTAAGGTCTCACTAACTATGGGAGGCTCATCTGCTTTTAAAAAAGTCACCTTAGGATGTTGTAGGCACTTAAAGCCGTTATTGTCATACCTTAGATAGCCAAAGGCCATGATGCGCGCATTAGGTGTGAAATGATTAGTATAAGCAGGATGGGCGTTGAAGAATACGGCACCTACAAAGCCAGTATCATCCTCAAGATTTACCCTAAAAAGTCTGGTTCCGCGGGAATTGGCATTAAAGGTTCTGCTTGAGCGTACCCTAAGGCACATCAGCACATAACGTCCGTCTGTGGGAGCATCACGTGCCGAGGTGATGAAGGTTTCGTCAAGATAGCGAAAGGGCAGATCTAGGAGCAAATCAAAGAGATTGAGGATCCCCTGCTTTTGCAGAGCCCCGGCATAGGTTTTACCTACCCCTTTTAAAGAGGTGACGGCACTTTGAGTGTAGTACTCGTCGATCTGCTCCATGGCTTTCCTTTATCAAAGTAAGTGTCTGATGATCACAGATGCTCTTAACAGCTTGACCTTAGACAGGATCTTCTGTACCTCTTCAGGATAATTCTCAATGCTGTCTAATTCAGAGACATCGGTTATCTTTTGAGTATGTTTCAAAAGATATAGTTGCTCGTGCATGAATTTTTCCTGCAAGAGGTGGGATGGATCAGAGATCACCAAGCCATTTTCAAGATCAAGTCCCCAAGCACGCGGATTTAAATTATTACCAGTCATCAGGGCATAGTTCTGATCAACGTACATGCCCTTAACATGGAAGGTGTTATCTCCATCCTTCCACAGCATGATCTCAAGCTGTCCGGACTTTAGCTTATCAGCATGCTTCTGCATGAAGATACGCAGATTCTGTTCATAGATGTAAGGCACAATGCCTACAGTGGAGAATTTCTCCTCAGGCTTTATATAAAAGTCATTGGCTGTCTTATCACCTACCAACAAGGTGATCTTCACACCACTTTCCATGGCAGCCTCAAGTTGCTGCTGCACTGGCTTTGGCGGATTGAAATAAGGGGTGCAGATAAAAAGATGAGTTTTGGCAGACCCTATTAACCATAGTACGGCACGGTTTAGCGCATTACGACGCTTGCCAAGGCCTGCTAGCGGGCAGATACCGACATTCTTGCCTGCAATATGCTCTCCATTTACCTTGTACTGCACGGTGGTCAGATGTCTCGTGAGGGCACGGATGTCATCACGGCACTGTTTGGCGCTTTTGACCATTCCCTGAGAAAAATCCTGCACGGCATAATTCATGTGGAAGGCCTCATTTACATAGGCACACATGGAATCAGCAAGCTCGGGACATACAATTTCATGGTATCTATCAAGACGATAGCGCTCATGGAAGTTTAAATAGACGTCGTTTATGGAGGCGCCTGAATACAGCACGGTGTCATCAAAGACACAACCCTTAAGGTGCATGACACCAAAAAGCTCGCGACGCTTTACGGGTACACCATAGATTGAGGGCGGATTATCGCAGTCCTTGGCTTTTTTATAATAAAGCTCGCTGTTGCCTAAGGATGGCTCCTTGCCGATAAGACCACGCTGTGCACGATGAAAATCCACATAAATTTTTACGTAAAGATGAGGATTTTTGCTCTTGGCTTCATAGAGTGCATCTAAGATCTCACGTCCGCAGTCGTCATCTTGCAGATACAACACCGTCATCATAATGCGATGCTTGGCATTTTTAATAAGCTCAAGCATGCGCTTGTGGAATAGTGAAGGATTTTCAAGCACGGCGTAATTGTCGGCTTTGACGGCAATATAGGACAGCTGCTGTAATCTTGTTAGACAGTACAGCTGATTGGCGATGTTTCGACGAAACAACATATTAAGACTCCTATATAGCAGAGGTTGCTTGGTTTAACCAAGAAATCTCGGTATCAGACAGCGTAGTAGCGGCATTGGTAATTACGCTACGTACGTTCTGATGATAATTGTTAAGCCACTCTTTCTCTTCGCTGTTTAAAAGCGACAGATCAAGACAGCGGGTATCAATTGGCACTAAGGTTAAGGGGCTAAAACACAACATATGGGTAAGCCCAGAGCGCTGGCATTTTTGCACCACGAGCAGATTTTCAATACGGATGCCAAAGCCACCTTCCTTATAGTAGCCAGGCTCATCAGATACGATCATGCCTGGCTCTAACGGAATTGTGCTGCGATGAGATGAAATCTGCTGCGGACCTTCATGTACGGATAAAAGGTGTCCGACTCCATGACCGGTACCGTGGGCAAAGTCACAGCCTATATTCCACAGCGGACGTCTTGCAATCGCATCAATCTGCATACCGCAGGTGCCCTTAGGAAATACCAGTGATGCAAGTGCAATATGAGACTTCAGCACCAAAGTATACATGCGACGCATCTCACTAGTAAGCCCCGGCCCTACTAGCCAAGTTCTGGTGATATCCGTAGTACCGTCTAGATAATGTGCACCTGAGTCAATCATGTACAAGGGGCCGTCTCCCAAAGCCTTAAGGCAGCCGGCCTCCTTGTAGTTATAGTGCACCATGGCGCCATTGGTGCCAATTGATGAAATAGTATCAAATGAAGGTTCGATGTAGTCGGCCTCTACCTTGCGGAAGGATTCTGCACGATCTGCTAAAACAGCCTCATCAGTATCCTTGGTGTTGCGGTGGAAGGCTTCCTCATCAAGATCGTTTTCATAAAGTCCTGTAAGCTCGTCAAGCCAAGCAAAGAAGCGGCACATGGCAATGCCATCCTTGATATGAGCCTTGTACTCACCTGCAATTTCAACGTGGTTTTTAATGGCTTTAGGAAGCTGACATAGACCTAGGCCCATGGTGAGCTTGGCACCACCGTTTTCAAGCACGTTTATTACATGAGCGTTGACGGTTTCAGGATCTACAAAAACAGTAGATGATGAATTTCCAAGACGCTCAAGTACTTCGTCAAAACGGTTTTCAGGGAAAATATCTATATGACCGATATGTGTCTCAAGCTGCTTGAAGGTATCAGGATCTAAATGATCATCTGAAATATACCACTCAAGGGCACCGTTAGAATAAGCCACCATACGGCAGTTCACCACCGGCAGACAGTGACGGTCACGGCCACGGATATTTAAAAGCCAGCAGATACTTTCAGGATCGCAGATAACTGTAGCATCCAGATCACGTTCACGTAGCTTAAGTGCTAGGTTATGACGCTTCTGCGGGCTGGGGCAGCCGTTATACTCGTCAGGGAAGATCTCAACTTTGGTGTTTTTAGGCTCTGGGCGCTCATTCCAGATCTCATCTACCAGATTGCGTCCGGTATCAATAATGGCAATGTCATTTCTTGCAAGTTTGGCTTTAATTCTCTGATATTGGCTGTAGCTTAAGCAGGAGAGATCGATTGCAACCTTGGATCCACGCTCAAGCACGGCTGTAAGATAGTCCTCAGGGAGAATATCACTTACATTAAATGCATCATAAAGCTCATTATCAATCTGCTTTTTAACCTGTACGGTATAGCGACCGTCAACGAACATGGCGGCATTGTGAGTGATGGTAAGCTCCTTGCCATTTTTTGAGCTGATGCTTATTCCATCCTTCAGGGCCTGTTTGTCAAAATTTCTGACAATGACGCAAAAGCCGGCACTGCCTGAAAAGCCTGTCAGGAATTTGATGCGCTGGCAGTTGTCAGATAATTCCTCTGACAGGTATTCATCATCGTGAGCAATGAGTACGGCATCAGCGCGCTCCTTATCAAGAAGCGAAAGTATTGCGTTGAAATGTACTCTCAATTGATTTGTAGGATCTGCCATAACCTTAATTAGGATCTGCAATCACAGATCCATTCCTTATATGCACAATTTTTGATTGTAAGATTGTACCACAGCCCACAAATGTCAAAAAAAAGGCTAAACTATGGTGAGATAAATAATTGAAAAATATGTGAGAACGTAATCACTATGGATAATTCTATTCAGGACAATCCCCTCTTAAAATCATCTGGGTTACCTCTATTTTCCGAAGTAAAGCCTGAGCATCTGTTACCTGCCGTCAAAACTTCAATTGAAAAATGTCGCAGTGTGATTGAGCGTGTCTGTAAAGAGCATAAGGACGATGCCACTTGGGATAATGCTATTGCCCCTATTGAAGAGGCTGATGATGCCTTCTCTAAGGTATGGGGAGTAGCCTCCCATTTAAATGGAGTACAGAATACCCCTGAGTTTCGTAAGGCTTATGATGAAAGCCTGTCTGAGGTTTCAGAGTATTCCTCTTGGGTAGGTCAGTACAAACCACTGTACGATCTGATGAAATCAATAAAAAGCTCTGATGCCTTCTCCCTATTAACTAAGGCCCAGCAACGCTCAATTAAGAAAACCATTCGTGATTTTGTGTTAAGTGGTGTTGATTTGCCTGCAGATAAGCAACAACGCTATGCAGAGATCTTCACTGAGCTGTCACAGTTAGAAACAGCCTATGCCAACAATGTTTTAGATGCTACCCACAATTACGTGTTGCATATTACCGATGAAGACGAACTCAAAGGACTTCCAACAGGTGTGAGAAGCCTTGCTAAAGCTGAGGCAAAAAGACGTGAGCTTGATGGTTGGGTTTTTACTTTAGATTTCCCTTCCTATCGTCCCTTTATTACTTATTCTGAAAAGCGTGAGTTGCGTGAAAAAATTTATAAGGCCTATGTGACTCGAGCCTCAGAATATGGTGAAAATCCAGATAAATGGGACAATGCACCTTTGATGGAGAAGATCCTAAAGCTGCGTCATGAATTAGCTTTGCTTCTAGGCTACCGCTCCTATGCAGACTATTCCTTAGTTACCAAGATGGCCCAGAGCCCTGAACAGGTTTTGGATTTCCTCTATGATCTTGCCGATAAATCTCTATCTCAGGGTAAGCAGGAAATGGAGGATCTGCGTGCCTTTGCTAAAGAGCAGGGCCAGGATACTCTTGAGCCTTGGGATGTATCCTTCTATGCAGAAAAACTACGTCAGGCCAAATATGCCTATGATACTGAGGCTACTCGTCGTTATTTCCCGGTAAGCAAGGTGATTGCAGGTCTTTTTGAATGCACTACCCGTCTTTATAAGGTAACCTTCAGACCTCATCTTGGGGTTGATGTGTGGAATGATGAAGTGCGTTTTTACGATGTTTATGACGAGTTTGGCTCCTGTATCGGTTCCTTCTTTATGGATCTTTATGCCCGTCAGGGCAAGAGAGGCGGTGCGTGGATGGATGAGTGCCTTACCCGTCGTTACCGTGCCGATGGTCTGCTACAGCTTCCTGTGGCCTATGTCGAATGCAACTTCACCCCACCGGTAAATAGCCGAGAATCTCAGCTTACTCACGATGAGGTGGTAACTGTCTTCCATGAGTTTGGTCATGCTTTAAATCAGCTGTTAACCCGTATCGATGTCCCGGATGTTTCAGGCATCAATGGTGTGCCTTGGGATGCAGTAGAGCTCCCATCTCAATTTAATGAGAACTTTGCTTGGCAAGAGGAGGTCTTAAACTTCCTTTCATCAGATGTCATCACTGGTAAGCCTATGCCAAAGAATATGCTTGATGCACTTATCAAAGCTAAGAATTTTGAATCGGCAATGGCCATGCTCCGTCAGCTTGAGTTTGCTATTTTTGATATGCGTATTCATCTTGAATATGACGAGACTAAAGGTGGACGTATTCAGGAGATACTACATGAAGTAAAAGAGCGTGTTGCGGTGGTTCCTCAATATGATCATGATCGCTTTGCTAACGCCTTTACGCATATTTTCGCAGGTGGCTATGCTGCAGGCTATTACTCCTATAAGTGGGCAGAGGTATTAGCCGCCGATGCCTTCAAGCGCTTTGAAGAGGAAGGCTTGTTTACTTCAACTGCAGGACGTGACTTTAAAAATTGTGTGCTAGCAGTTGGTGGCAGTGAGGATGCTATGGAATCCTATATTGCTTTCCGTGGACGCAAGCCCAGCGTTGATGCTTTGCTTGAGCTAAGTGGCATTGAGACTGCAGATAAATAACAAAAAGCCATATGCATTTTCTGCATATGGCCTGTAATTCTAGGTAGAGGCAGGCTGTAGCCTGCCCTATTTCTATCAGCGACGGAAGTTGCCCCTGCGATTGTTATTATTGCGGTTATTAAAGCCACCACGTTCACTGCGACGGTTGTCATTGTTGTTATCACGCACAGGACGACGAGGAGCCTCACGCTTTACATAAGGATTAGGTAGCATAAGGCCGCCGATGCTCTCGGCAGGTGCACCGGTGATGGAGCGGTTTTCCTTATCCACTTCAACAATCTTGACTTTGATGGCATCTCCAAGCTTGAGCACTACCTCAGTGCCAACTAGACCTACCCCTTTGTCTCCATCTAAGGTTAAGGAATCCCTGTCAGGGCTCATAAAGCTAAATGGCACAAAGATCATGGCACCGTTGTCATCTAAGGTAACGCGCATACCACCACGAGTGATATCAAAGACCTCACCTGTGAAAACTGTACGCTTTTCAATTTCAGGCTCAAGGTAATCAACATAGAGCCAGTCACGCACATCACGCTCGGCCATGCGGTTAGTACGCTTGGCAGTATTCATCTGTAGCAACGTATCCTCATCAGGAAGCTTAGGATGGGCAGTGCCTACAGCAATACTCTTTAAAAGACGGTGATTGATCATGTCACCAAATTTACGTATAGGTGAGGTCCAAGTGGCATAGTTTGGAACACCTAAGGCAAAGTGCGGTGCGGGAGTATTGGTTATCTGTGAATACTCCTGCAGACGCCTGATGCGGCTGTCCATGTAATTTGAGTTGGTAGACAGTGCAAAACGGCGGATGGCGTTGTAGCCTTCAATGGTGGTGAGACTTTCTTCTGTAAAAGGACATTTCTCCTGAGTAAGCAGCTCGATGATATCGTTCTTCTTTTTCATATCAAAGCCGCCGTGGGTATTGAAGATACCGCAGTTTAATTTATCTGCTAGCATCTGACCTGCACAGACGTTAGCAGTGATCATGGATTCCTCAACTATCTGATTGGCAATGCGGCGGTGATTGATTTCGATATGATCAAGAGCGCCATCGTCAGTTAAGATGAACTCATAATCAGGCTTGTTTCTAAAGCTAGCGGCATTGGTTGCACGGTAGCTGTCACGGGCTTTGGTGAATTCAACAAGATCACGCAATACTTTTTCAATCTGCTCAGATGGCTTGAAGACTGCGTTCTCCTTACCCTCAAGGTAATCAGAGACTTCATTGTAGATTAGCTTGCCGTGGGATTTGATATTGGCAAGCTCAAAGTGGCTCTTATTAAAGTCGATGGTACCGTCAGTGCCGACAAAGAAGGTTCCAACTAAGGCAGGACGGATCTCATCTTGTCTTAGAGAGCACAGATCCTGTGAGAGGATGCGGGGCAACATGGGAATGTCGCGGCCTGGCAGATAGATTGAAAAGCCACGTACGGCAGCAAGCTTGTCAAGCTCACTGTCCTCTGCGATATAGCCTGTAGGATCGGCAATTGCAACTAAGAGCTTAAAGCCTCCGTCTACCTTTTCAATATAGAGGGCATCGTCCATATCCTCAGTGTGAGCACTGTCGATGGTTACGAAGGGGACGGCTGTCATATCGCTGCGAGGCAGATCGTCTTCTAAAAATTTAAACTCCTCGTCGGCAGGCTCTTGCAATGGCAGATCATAGCGGCGAAGAGAAACAGTCCAAGGAGTTTTAGGATCATCCTTGCGGCAGACTAGCTCAGTGATCTCAGCTTCAAAGCTTTTGTCCTTGAGTGCATGGGATGTGAGATTGCAGACTACCCAATCAGAGCTTTTTAGAGCCTCTGCTTTATCGTTACGTACATCCTTGGCATTGATTCTGATGTGAATATTGGGATGATCGGGGATCACGCTAAGATGGCCTTGGGAGACCACGGTTCTTGCGATAAAGCGTTTTAGGAAGGGATCTACCAGCTTGCAGGGCTTGGCGCGCATGCGTCCTTGATCGTCAGATTCAATAAAAGCGGTAATGCGATCACCGTGGGTTACGGTACGCATGTCATCTGGGGCAATGAAATAGGAATCACGATCGGCCTCTAGGAAACCAAAGCCACGATCGGTGCCTTTGACGATACCTTCCTTCTTAACCTTTTCTTTAACAAATTGCTGCTTGAGCGCTGAGAGCGCGGGATCATCAAAAAGCATGAGTGCTCCGGAGGGAATGTAATAGATTTAAATTAAAATTTTTGGTGACGATTATACGACAAGGATCTTTCAAAAAGAGCGTTGTCCTAAGGGACAACGCATCTTTTCTCCTGTCATCAGTAGTAGACCCAGAAATCAAGAATAAGAACAAAGATCCAAGCTATGGCATGAATACCACTGCCTAATGAGGTGTATTTAAGCTCTGGTGCTATCTTGCGTCCATTGTCAGCGTAACGTATGGTACGTACGGTAGATGCCAAAAGTGGGATCAATGAGGCCACAATGATGACTAGCTCCCAGGCCTTGTGGGAATACAGGCAGGCCACAGTTGAGGAGGACACCGTAACAAAGAACAGTATTGCAAGATAAATGCGGGAAAGTGAATAGCCAAGGCGGGAGGCCAGAGTCTTTTTTCCGTGGCGGCGATCCTCCTCAATATCACGCATGGAGGCTACATGTAACACCATGGTAGAGCTAGCACCCATGGAAATTGCTAGTGCATAGGTATCAGGATAGGTATCAATACCATTATTTGAGGCTGCAGTGATCAGCATCTGTGAGCCTACAACGGCGACGATACCAAAGAATATAAATACGAAGATATCACCCAGACCCTTATAGCCATAGGCCATGCCAAGGGTATAGAAGAGAGCTGCCAGAATTGAGAGCACTCCTAAAAAGATAAACCAGGATAATACCTGCAGATCCCCACCTACTGCCATGCCAACTGCAATTACTCCGGTGATGGCGGTGATGATAATAACCACAGCCATACCACGACGCAGTTGAGATATGGAGATGGCACCTGCCATTACAGCTCTTACAGGGCCTAGGCGATCTGGACCGTCTGCCTGACGGTAGGCATCACCGTAGTCGTTAGCAAAGTTACATAGGATCTGTAAAAGACAGCCAGTAACGATAGTAAGCAGGGCTGTAGTTAAGGTATACAGATTGACATCGCCGTAATAAAAGCCTAGAGCACAGCCTAGAGCACAATTGGCAATACCTAAGATAAGAGTGCGAGGACGGGCTTCGCTTATCCAATTATTAAGCATATTGTTCCTTATTTTTTTTGTATTTATTGTAGCGCGCTTAGCTTTTCCAGAACATGCGCGTCATGATGAGGATGACGGGCAGGATTTCAAGACGTCCTAAAACCATGTCAAAGGAGAAGATAAACAACAGTGGATCAGAGAGTGCTGAGAAGGTTGTTGATGGTGTAAGCAGTACACCTACTGCAGGACCGATGTTTGATAAACAGCTGATGGTGCCAGAGATGGCATCCATGATGTTGAGATCAAAAAAAGTGGTTGCGGCAGCTGAGGCAGCAGTCACCAGCACATAGGCTGCAAGATAGGTAATCACTGCGTACAGCGTTTCATTATCGATGGTGCGGCCATTAAATCTTGGCTGGGCTACCAGATGCGGATGTACCGCCTTTAAAAACTGGGTCTTCATTAAGGAGTAGCAGATCTGTAGACGGAAGATCTTCATACCGCCTGCTGTTG
>CAVJLP010000017.1:0-30652 GCA_963650525.1 Firmicutes bacterium CAG:534 | reverse complement strand
AGGACTCCTCAATTGAGGTTATGGGCTCAATAAAGTTTAGTAAGAATAACTTCAGTTTTGCAACTGATTTAGGACTTGAGAATTACCAAGGCTCAGGTACTGACAGCTTCTTACGTCTAAACTTTGGATATAGCTTCTAGTGTTTTAAATACAGGCACGAGCTTCTTTTAGGATAGATATATGGACAATGAAGATCTGATTAAGCTTTTTCGCAAGACTCCTACACTGCCTTCATTTACTGCAGGTTTTTGTAGTGAGATCAATTCATCTTTAAAGCATTGTCCTAATGAATTAATGCTATTAGTTGCCGCTTTGTGCCTGTCGTTAGAGGAGGGAGATATCTGCATTAGGCTTTGTGATGATGAGTCTTTACCTTTAACAGGTCTTCGCTTTAATAATTTACGCACTGACATTTTTACCAAGCTTTTTACAAAGATTTCTGATAGTGTTGATGTTCAAAATAGTTCCTATGCCGCTCTTGGGATAAACGCTCAAAGTCAACTGTATAAGGAATTTAAGGAGTGTTTTCTTGATGACGATGATGGCTTAACAAAGCTTCATAAGAATTTAATTAAAGCCTTGAAAACATCAGTAGTTGGTACAAGTGATAGCGATGATCGTACGCTGTTGGTATATGACATCGGTCGTTTGTATCTGCGTCGCTATTATGCTTATGAGTGCAAAGTTGCAAGCTTTATTAACGATCGTAGGGGACAATCTTTAGTTGAAGATGACCTATCTTTAAATCTTGCACGTGAATGCTTAGATGAGCTTTTTGGAAGATACTCAAAAAAAACAGCCTGTAGCATCAAGCAAAAGTGTGCAGCAGCTTTGGCCTTACTCTCTCCATTTACAGTTATATCAGGCGGTCCTGGTACTGGTAAAACAACTACTGTTACCAAGCTTTTGCTAACCCTTTTGTGTTTATTAAGGGCAAAGGGCGAGAGCGCTCCAAGAATTAAGCTTTGTGCACCAACTGGAAAGGCCGCAGGACGTCTTGGTCAGTCACTTGAGGAGCAGTTATCAAGTGAAGATGCCTATGCAAAAGATGATGGTCAAATATCTATAGTAGATTTTATTAAAAAGCATAGCGGGAAGGGCGAGTCCATTGGAGAACTTATTCCACGCCGAGCTTCCACTGTTCATTCACTAATCGGCGTGCATCCTCACTCTAAGCTGTGTAATTTCAATAGAGCAAATCCCCTGCCGTGTGACATATTGGTAGTAGATGAAGTATCCATGATCGATCTGATGCTCTTTACCAAGCTTATCGATGCACTGTCGCCTAATACCATCTTAATATTACTTGGTGATAAGGATCAGCTGTGCTCTGTTGAGGCTGGTTCGGTTATGGCCGATCTCTGTGCCAGCAAAAATAATGCTCACAGCCTAATTGATACAGCTATTTTGCAAAGGGTAGCGAATTTAACTGGAGCAAGTATTGAGCTTTTGCAAAACCCTGGTGAAATGTCCAATAATGTTATGTTTCTAACCCATAGCTTCCGCTTTAGGGAGGACTCTGGGATCGGTAATCTGGCAACGTTAGTGCGAGATGGTAGCTTAAATTTCAATGCGCATTCAGACAAATCAGATAAAAAGGAACTTTTTTTAGCAGATCTCACCAGTGTTAAATCGCGCTTTGAAGGGCAACAGTTGGCATTTCATGACTATAGTGCTAATGACAAAGGTAAGGTTATGCGTAGCTTAGTTAAGGATGCTGTTGATGGGGATAACAATTCCTATAAGGAATTTGTAAATTTTATAAAGAGCAAAGCGTCAATGAACGCAGAAGATGCCAAAAAGGCTCTGTCATTGTTAAATAAATTTCGTATTTTATGCTCAAATCGCAATGGCATTTTTGGCACAAAACGCCTAAATACAGAGATTAAAACTGCCTTAATGAAAGATTTGGGATCCCAGAGTGGGGAGTGGTTTACAGGACGTGTGGTTATGGCAACGCAAAACTCGCAGTCAGGTGGAGTGCATAATGGTGACGTCGGATTTGTGTTTGTACAAAATAGTGAGCCTAGAGTGTGGTTTGAAGATGAGCAGGGTGGCGCTCGAGCAGTTTCCACAGTTTACCTAACAAATTGTGAGGATGCCTATGCCATGACCGTCCATAAATCTCAGGGATCAGAATATGATAGGGTGATCATGGCTATATCAGATAAGGATAATGCCGTGTTATCCCGTGAGCTTATATACACTGGAATTACGCGTGCACGTAAGCTTATAGAGGTCTATTGCAATGATGAAATCTTCAGTATGGCATCGCTAAGATCGGTTGAGCGTCAGAGCGGACTTGCCTCAAGGCTTGCGCACTAATATAAATAATTCGTGCTAAAACGGCATTTTTAAGGTGAAGAGTGCCGTTTTTTGTTGCGTTATGCCCCTGAAAAAAATACAATTGCGACGTGCGTAGCGCACTCGATTTTTTTTATCAGAGGTTTATATGTCCCAAGCTGTCTCTGGTGGCGTTTTAGAGAAGCTGTTTAAGCTTTCTCAAAAGAACACAACCGTTAAGACCGAGATCATTGCCGGTATCACTACCTTCGTGGCAATGGCATACATTCTGTTCGTTAACCCTAGCATTTTGACCAATGCCGGTATTCCTCGTGAAGCCGCTGTTGCTGCCACCATTTGGTCTGCAGGTCTTTGCTCTTTGGCCATGGGCCTTTTTGCAAACTTCCCTGTTGCCATGGCTCCTGGTATGGGCCTTAATGCTTTCTTCTCTTTCTATGTTTGTGGAACCTTAGGCTTGCCTTGGCAGACTGCATTGGGTGCTGTATTTGTATCTGGTATTGTGTTCTTTATCTTAACTGTTACCAAGCTAAGACAGCTCATTATCGATTCTGTGCCTATGAGCCTAAAATCAGCTGTTGTGGTTGGTATCGGCTTATTCATTGCATTCGTAGGTTTGCAGTCATCAGGTATCATTGTTGCCTCAGAGGCAACTAAGATCACCTTAGGCCATGTCTCCGATCCAAAAGTTGGTCTTGCCTGTTTGGGTATTGTGATCATTGCCATTTTGCTTGCCCTCAGGGTTAAAGGCGCCATGTTGATTGGTATTGTGGTAATTGGCGTTTTGGGCATGATCTTTGGTGTTGCACCTGCTCCTGAGTCTGTCTCTGATGTTGTCTCTCTAGACTTCCCTGGCATGGGTGAGACCTTCATGCAGATGGATCTTATGGGGGCTGTACATTATGGTCTTATTTCCATCATCTTTACCTTCACCGTAGTTGAGCTCTTTGACAACATCGGTACCCTGATAGGTGTTACCAAGGCTGCAGGTTTGATGGATGAAAAAGGACATATTGAAAATATCGATAGAGCACTTGCTACTGACTCTGTTGGTACCTTAATTTCTGCTGTTATGGGCACCTGCACTGTGACCTCCTATGTTGAGTCAACTGCTGGTGTAAACGCCGGTGGTAAGACTGGTCTTACTGCAGTAGTCGTGGGTATTTGCTTTATCTTAGCCTTCGTATTTGCTCCTTTGTTTGGATTGATCCCAGGCTTTGCTACTGCACCTGCTCTTATCATTGTTGGTGCCATGATGTTAAAGAACATTCAAGGTGTGAACTTCAATGATTACACTGATTCAATTCCTGCTTTCTTGACCATCATCATGATGCCTATGAGCTATTCCATTGCTAACGGCTTTGGCTTTGGTTTTGCAGCTTACTGCTTACTTAAGATCTTTACCGGCAAGGCTCGTGAGATCTCTCCTGTAATGTGGGTGGTTACTGCAATCTTTATTTGTTCATTTATTATGAACACTTAAAGAAAGTTCCTTTTTAGTTTGCAAAAAAGAGGGTAGATCGCAAGGTTTACCCTTTTTTATATGCTCTCTTTGCAATTCATTTTTCTGCTGATAAGATAGAGATTAATTAACGATAAGAGAGTTTAGGCACAAAGAAATCCTCATGTCAGCAGACAAAAAAGAATACAAAAAGGTCCCTTATGGTTATGCCTTTTTTCCCGGCATGATGGCTGACAACTATGTCTATATTGATAAGACTCAATATATAAGGGATCTGGAGCTTCTTGATTCTAAATATCCAATAATGCTGCGTCCGCGTCGTTTTGGCAAAACGATGTTTATCAATACTTTAAAGGCCTATTACGATCTTGCCGTCAGACAGGATTTTGTCAGAAACTTTAGCGGAACCTGGATTTTTGAGCATCAGACTCCACTTGCAGGCTCATTTTATGTCCTGAATTTTGATTTCTCTGGTAATGCCTCAGGGGATGTTATTGAAAACTACATTCTGGCCGTAAAAAACGGTATTGCAGATTTTTTAATACGCTATCCCATAAAAAGCGCACAGGCGGTACTTTCTAGATCTTATAAGAGCCCCGGAGCCTTGATCAATGATTTTTTCATTGCAGTGGCCTCAACTACCGGCAAAAAGATCTACGTCATGATCGATGAGTACGATCAGTCGATGAATGATTTACTGGCAAATGACAGAGCTAAATTTCAGCAATACACCAGCAATAAAGGCTTTTTAAAGGATTTTTACTCAAAGCTTAAGACGGCTACAAACTCCTGCATCGACAGAGTCTTTATCACCGGAGTTACCTCTATCTCCCTAGATTCAATGACATCAGGTTTCAATATTGCTTTAAATATTTCTGCAAATAAGAAATTTGCGGCGATGTTTGGCTTTACTGAAAGTGAGGTTTCGTCCTTAATTTCTGATCTTATTGATTTAAATGAAGTAGGCAGAACCTCTCATGAAATCATTGAAAGGATGAGGGCCTATTACAATGGCTATAAATTTAACAGAAGAGCGCAGATTTCGGTCTTTAATTCCTCAATGGCTCTTTTTTATCTTCTGCATCTGCGTGATGAAGGTGAGGAGCCTGATGATCTTTTAGATCCTGCAGTGGCCTCTGATTTGTCAAAAATTGATGGTATTTTAAAGTTTGCCAATCCATATGAGCTTGAGGATGTGGTGAAAAAGAGTCTTTTAAGAGAGCCTATCTATTTTGAAAGCTTGTCTTTGGCAATTAACCTTAATGCAAAGGATAAGCTCTCTTACAAAGATCTGCTTTCAGCTCTTATCTATTTGGGGTACCTTACATATTCTGCAGACGGCAATTATCTTGTGGTCCCAAACAGAGTAATAGGACAGCAGTTTTATGATTACTACTGCCAGAGAATTCTAAAACTCACCTCTGCAGGCTTTTATAAAAATGAGTTTGAATCATCTTATCGTGATCTCTTAATAGGAAAGCCTCATAAATTTATCAGCATTGTAAGTGATAAGTTCAATTCCACTAATGGGATCCATCGAGGAACTCATTTAAGAGAGAGTGATTTTGTAACATTGTTTCAAAGCTCCCTTTTCTTTTCAAATGATTATGAGGTAAGGGCGGAAGCTGAGGCTTTTGGCAAGGCCAAGGGATATACCGATCTGGTGTTTTTAGCCAGAGACAAGATACATTGCTCTTATGTGTTTGAATTTAAATATTTAACAAAAACAGATGCCTCTTTAGATTTAGTCTCTAAGGCAGTAAGTGATGCTAAGGATCAGCTTGAGCGCTATTGCTCTCAGAGTTCTTTAAATGAGATCCCAAACCTTAAAAAGGTGATCTTGGTGTTCAGGGGCTTGGAGATCGCTTATGAGCTGGTGTATTAAAGAGGATGCCTACAATGCACTACTAACAGGAGTCTATTTTGTATTTTTTATCTCGTCCTCAAGTTCTTGCACTAGATACTCATCACTCATGCAATGCATATCCGAAACGCCCTCACTCATCAGCTTATAAAGTTCTGAATGATAGAATATATCCAAAGCTTTTCCTAATGTGAGTCCATTATGCTTTGCAAAACGCTCTACGATACGGGCGTATTTTTTTTGTAAGAGAATTGGATTTGCAATCATAGCATCATACTTCCATCAAAATGCAGGTAAGTAAGAGCGTTGAGCGTGCGAAAGCTCATTTGCAAATTAGGCTTTTCATATTGGAGCCTGAGAATAGCTTCCGCCTTATTAATTAATCCTGCAAAAAATAGCTCAACCGTATTGAATACTCTATCGTTTGCAACACCGCCAATAACAAGATCATAATCAGTGACGTCCTGCCCGCTCCGACATTTTAAGATGAAATCCAACCACTCTTCGGTATAGGCATCAAATGTCAATATCTTCAGCTTGTTATAGGCATTTTCGTCAAATACATAAGACGATACGATGCCAGCTCTGCCGCGTCGCTTAAAACGCAAACACCATTTCTCTGCTTGCTCGTAGATGGGAGTCACATAAAAGCCCTTGCCAAAATCAACATTTGATCTGGAATGATCTATATCCGGCTTTTCAACTGCTACAAATGAGCCGTGATACAAAATCATAAGCTCACGCCTCTTTCCTTCATGACGTCAATAATGTCTTCTACGATATATTCCTTGCTTTGTGTATGCAATACCTCATACTCTGGGATGATATATCCATTTAAAATATCTGTTTTTTCTGTTAATGCTGCATATACTCTCTGTGCATCAACATTTAGCCGTATAGCTACATTCTCAATGCAAAAAATAGCAAATTCCAATTCTTTGCTGCCATATGAATTTTTCTCTATTTCCATATGCTATACGATTATCCATGCTTATTTTAGTTACGAAGAAATAACTTCGTACTGCGTATGCTTGCAACGTATCCTGCTGTCATCATCATTCTCAACATACTACTCATTATTTTACCCGCGTGTATAGAGGACAAAGTTTAAGTAGTGATCAAAAATGAGTGTCTTTTTATTTCATACCTCAGGCCCTAGGTTTTGAAATATAGCGATTAAATGCTAGAACCAAATAGGCCTGAGCTAAGAAAAGCAATTTTATGCTTTTTTCTTAAGTTGAGGACGCATGATGATGAAGTTAATTGCTGCTACAATCAAAGTTAGGCAACCTATAACAAAGAAGGCTCCGGCAATTGACAGATGCTCTGCGATAAAGCCAATTACAACTGGTGCACACAGAATTCCTGAATAACCGATGGCGTTGATAACAGCAATGGTTTTGTGAACAGGGTAGCCCTTAACGGTACCAGCAAAGGATACAACCTGTGGCACGATGTTACCGGTTCCAAGGCCAATTAAGGCAAAACCTGCAATGGTGATAGTAAGACTTGGTATCAAGGTCATGAAAAATCCTACAGACACCATGATGCCGCCTATGACTACGGTACGGCGACGGCCAACCTTGGTTACAATCTTGTTACCAAAAAGTCTTGATGCAGTCATAGTAATTGCAAAGGCTGAGTAAATAAAGCCTGCGTATTCAAGTGACAGACCACGCTCTTGATGGGCAAATACTGCAGACCAGTTCATGACCGTGCCTTCAGCACCATACATTACGAAGTTTAAAAAGCCAATAAGAATGATGAGAGGCGGAATAAAACGGCTTGTTTTTACCGGTGCGGCATCATGATCTTCAGCATTTGCTGAGGTCTGATTTTCATATGATTTGATATCAGCGATCAGATCCTTACACCAGAAAATTACCATGAAGATTGCAATAAAGAGCACTATACCTGCAGTAATAGGTAGAGATAGGCCAATTGTTAGCAGCAATGCGCAACCAAAGGATCCCATGAGAGCACCTAAGGAGTAGCCCCCATGAAAGCCTGACATCAACGGACGCTCATTTAGATGTTCAACGATGATGCCGTTTACATTGGAGCACACATCAAGACTGATGGTCATGGCTCCGAAGATAAACAGACAGATAGCGGTTAGGGGCACTAGGGGGGAGATTGCAATAGTAAAAAGGGCTAATCCCATTAAAATGCCAGATACGCGAGTACACAGTCTTGCACCAAAGCGAGAGGTTAAAAAGCCTGAGATCGGCAAAAAGCAGACGGCACCGACACCGGTGCATAGCAAAAGCCAGCCTAACTGCTCTTCAGATAAGCCAAAGCGGTTTTTAACAAAGGGAACCATAGGAGCCCATGAGGCTTCAAGTATTCCCAGTACTAAAAAGGAGATGAGATTTGAAAATCTCATGGATGCATTTTTCTTACTGTCCATATTATTAGTATCCATGAAAAAAATACTGATTTGCTGTGGCGCATCTTAGATGTTAGAAAATTAAAGTCAATATGTTTTCTTAAAAAAATACCTTTTATAACAATATGTTAAATTTGTAGAGGTGGTTGGTTCAAGTATGCAATTAATAGATGTGTTCAAGGACTCATTGCACCCTAATTTTTTTTAGGTAAAATTTCTAACACAAATCGTTTGAGGGTAAGAAAATGTTAAAAGCTTTAGCTATAGGTGCCTTGTGTGCACTTATTTCAATTCCTACATATGCAGCTTTGCGTATTGATGTACGCAATGATTCCTCTGAGGATTGCTCGCTAGCCTTTAACGTGCGTACCGATAAAACCAAATGGATCACCTCTGGATGGTATGTATTTGCCTCAGGTGAGGATGCGCCGGTGCTTCTTGATAATGTAAGTGATGTTCGCAATGTCTACGTTTATAACGATTGCACCCGTACTCTGCCTAAGGGGGTTGAAACCCGTAAGGTATGGGTAAAGCAGAGCTATAAGTTTTTAGATGAGCAGCCTCACGATGGTGAGAACGGCTATGAAGAAGTGGTTTTTATGCGTCTTGATAATACCAAATACGTGATCACTGATTAATTGGCATTATTATTGCTCTTATTCTTCTAAAACATAGCAGGCGGCAAGCTAAGCCGTTATAGGAGGATAAGATGTCATATCAGAGTGTTGTCTCAAGCAATGTAAAAACTCTTTATAACAAGCCAGATGATCTCCTCTCAAGAGTTAGGGATAAATCCTCTGAAAATGGAGACAGTTTCTTACAGGATTTTTCAGAGGTCCTGTCAAATCCGGCAACAGCAACGACTTTAAAGCCCTCTTCAAATACCACGTTATCTTTAAACAGCTACGGGGAGCCCCTTTCAAAGCGTATCAGTGACTTTCAAATGCTTGATAATACGGCACCTGATCAGGGAGAATGGAATAAGGCCTTTGGTCAGCAGACTGATGAGTCTGACTGGTCTGTGCTTGAAAGTTTGGGATCTGGCTTGCTTACCGCGGCAAAATTTGCCTTAGGCGCGGCAGCTATTTTATAGCGCAATCTAAAATAGGTAGAAATTGACAAAACATAGGTAGCATTGGGGGCAGAATAGAATTTAGTGTGAACGTACAATTTCCTCAAAATAAAAAAGGAGATGTTATGTACGATTTCACGATGTGTCTACCTACCAGACTTATTTTTGGTAAAAATACCATTGAAAGGCTACCTGAGATCATGGCACCTTACAGGCGTATTCTGCTTACCTACGGTGGTGGTTCAATTAAGAAAAACGGGATTTATGCTACTATTAAGGAGCTACTTGCTGATAAGGAAATATTTGATCTAGCAGGAATTGAGCCTAATCCTAAGGTGCAGTCGGCACGTGATGGCGTAAGGCTAATTCGTGAGCATAACTGTGAGGTTATTCTAGCCGTAGGCGGTGGCTCAGTAATTGATCTCTCAAAACTCATAGCTTTGGCGGTGTCATATGATGGTGATCCTTGGGATCTTGTGCTAGATCCTGCATTAGCTGCCAAACAGACCTCCCTTCCTCTTGCCGATATCTTAACTATTGCTGCAACCGGCTCTGAGTATGACGCAGGTGGCGTGATCTCAAATCCTGATACTAATGAGAAGCTCCCTGTATGGGGAGAAATGCCTTTTGCATCTATTCTTGATCCTGTCTACACCTTTTCCGTAAGTTCCTGGCAGACTGCATCCGGTGCAGCCGATATCATGTCTCATACCCTTGAATCATATTTGGTAAAGGATGGCTGTACTCTAACCGATGGTCTTTGTGAGGCCATGCTTCGAACCGTGATTAAAAATGCTCCCATCTGCCTAAAGGAGCCAGAAAACTACAATGCCCGGGCGGAGATCATGCAGGCTGCCTCCTTTGGTTGCTGTGGCATTTTGCATAATGGCATGTCAAAAGCTGTATGGGCCTGCCATGCAATAGAGCATGAGTTATCTGCCTATACCGATATTACCCATGGTGCTGGGCTTGCTGTTATTACTCCTCACTGGATGAGAAAGTGCTTAAATAAAGATAGTGCAAGGCGTTTTGCTCAGTATGGGCGTAACGTGTGGGGAATTACGGGAGATGATGATCTGGCAGTTGCGAATGAGGCCATAGAGATGACTGCGAACTTTTTTAGGGAAATAGGTCTTCCTGCAAGTTTGACTGAAATGGGGGTAAGCCGTGAGCTTTCATCTTCCTTTGAAGATATGGCACGTCATATTGAGGAGCACTGGTTTGCATCCTTAGAAGGTGGGATCTGCCCATTAAAGCGTGAGGATGTAATTGAGATCCTAAAGCGCTGTATGTAATTTTCTTTCAAACGTTAGGAGATTTTAAAAATGAAAAATATTTTTAAACGCATTTCGATGTTATTTGTAGGCTTGCTTATTTCTGTCTCTTGCAACGCTAGCATCGATGCATCTAACTTAAAGAGTAACGAACAAATGAATTCTGACAATCAAGGAAAGGTGCTAATCGTATTCTTCTCGCATACTGGCGAGAACTTTGCAGTGGGTAATATCAAAGTCGGTAACACAAAATTGGTGGCAGATAAGATACAGCGCATCACCGATGGCGATGAGTTTGAGATAATAGCTAAGAAGGACTACAACATGCCTTACGATGCTCTCACCAAATTGGCAAAAGAGGAATCTGACAAGAACGAGAAGCCCGCATTCAAAGGTGAAGTGAAAAATATCGATCAATACGACACTGTGTTTATAGGAGGTCCTATCTGGTGGGGAACATACCCGCAAGTGATGTTTACCTTCTTCGATAAGTACGATCTCAACGGCAAGAACATCATTCTATTTACCACCCATGAGGGAAGTGGCCTTGGAAGTGTGGTCAGTGACTTAAAACGTATCTATCCTCATGCCAACTTCAAAACAGCGTTTAGCATCTATGGTCATGAGTGCCAAAAGGATTTGAACAAGGTGGATAAATGGCTGAAGGAACTTGGATATTGATCCTTAGAAAAAGAACGTGAATACTGATTAACTGTAAGAAAGTGACAGACCACCTTACGTTCGTACTTCTAATATACTTCATTACTGAGTTTTAGTCATTATATGCATAATGTCGTGACCGTTTCTTGTCGTCACTACATTATTCCTAACTGATTGTTTGTTAGACTTTTTTTAAGCGATCATCTGTTCGAGTGTGTTTTGCGCTTAATATTAGCTATGATCTTTGACGCTTTCATAAAAAAATTGCGAGCTCTGGCTTTTAAAAGGCCTGAGCACGCTTTATTATTACACTTTAGATTTCCCTTTTTACAGGTGTTGGTATATGTATCCTTTTGAACTTTATCTTCCTACACGCATGATCTTTGGCAAGGACAGCATTGAAAAACTTCCTGAAATCATGGCCCCTTACAAGCGCATACTTTTGACCTATGGCGGTGGTTCCATTAAGAAGATCGGCATCTATGATAAGGTCAAAGAGCTGTTAAAGGACAAGGAAATTACCGAGCTATCCGGTATTGCACCTAATCCTAAGGTACAGTCAGCTCGTGATGGTGTAGCTTTGGCCCGTGAGCATAAATGTGAGGTTATTTTGGCTGTTGGTGGTGGCTCAGTAATTGATCTGTCAAAGCTTATATCCTGTGCTGTGGATTATGCAGGAGATCCTTGGGAGCTGGTGCAGGATCCATCAAAGATTGCCTCCTGCAAAATAATGCCTTTGGCAGATATCCTCACCTTATCTGCAACCGGCTCTGAGTATGACAACAGTGGTGTGATCTCAAATCCTGATACCGATGAGAAAATGGCAATCTTTGGTAACCTTAACCCCTTTGCCTCAATTCTTGATCCTAGCTATACCTTCAGTGTCAACGCCTGGCAGACAGCAGCAGGTGCTGCCGATATCATGTCTCACACCTTTGAATCGTATCTAGTTAAGGATGGTACCACTTTAACTGATGGTCTTTGTGAGGCTATGCTCAGAACGGTTATTAAAAATGCTCCTATTGCAATTAAGGATCCTGAGAACTATGAGGCTCGTGCGGAGCTGATGCAGGCTTCCTCCTTTGGTTGCTGTGGAATTTTAGCCGATGGCATGACTCCATCTCCTTGGGTTTGTCACGGTATAGAACATGAGATCTCTGCCTACACTGATATTACTCACGGTGCAGGTCTGGCGGTGATCACCCCTCACTGGATGCGTTATTCCTTAAATAAGGATACCGCCGCTCGCTTTGCTCAATATGGACGTAATGTCTGGGGATTAGTTGGAAACGATGATATGGCAGTTGCCAACGAGGCTATTGATAAGACTGCAGCTTTCTTTAAATCAATTGGTCTTCCGTCAAAATTATCTGAAATGGGCGTTACCGCTGAACACTTTGAAGATATGGCAGATCATGTGATCAAGATCTGGTTTGGAGATCTTTCTACTGCAATTTGTCCTATTGATAAGAGTGCGATCCTTGAAATTTTAAATAACGCACTCTAAACTCAAAGTAACAGATACGAAACACAATTAGGCTCTCATATTTGGGGGCCTTTTTAGTATCTATACCACCAGCGCCGTTTCAAACGTGATTCATTTGTGCCGTGCTGATTAAACCTTCAGGAGGCACTATGATTGCAGAAAAATCCAAGGTACCTGCCATAGACAGACTTATGGCTATCATTGATTTCCTTATGAAAAATGGTCCTTCAAAGATGCGGGATATAATTGCAGCTACCAAGATATCAAGAAGTTCTGCATATACCCTAGTTGCAGAGCTTGAGCATCACGGAATTGTAAAACAGCGCTGTGACGGTCGGACCATGCTTTGGCTTAAGGCCATTGCAATAGGAAATGCAGCCTTAAGATCGCTTGATATTATTCCTGCCGTAAGACCTCATCTTGAAAAGCTTGTGCATGACACCGATTCCTTAAGTTCCTATTTTGGGGTGATCTCTGATGGTGAGGCCAGCTTCGTGTGTGAGGCAACTAATCCTGGTTTGTTGGTATGTACCAAATCTCGTGCAGGGCAACCCATTGATTTAGTCCACTCAGGAAACGGCAAATGCCTGCTGGCACATCTGCATAAAAGTACAATTAATGCCGTGTTGCCGACTTTAAACTACACACCTGTCACTGCAACATCAATAAAGGATGCTGATGCTTTGGCAGAGGAGCTTATAAAGATAAAAAGGCAGGGATATGCCTACAACAATTCAGAGGATGATCCTGAGATCCGCTCGGTTGCCGTGCCCGTTTTCTATGCAGATCGCACGTTAGCCGGAGCTATCTCACTGGTTGCTACCGTGCGTCATTTTGACGAGGTGGGGACTGAATATATGGTTAATGCAGTTAAGGCCTGTGCGGTGATAATAGAGCGAAAATTACTTTTGTAATTGTGCCTTTGCAATAAGAGGTTGCATGTATTCACATAGCTGTAGGTGATATCAAAGATTTAGCCAATCTCCTGTCTTATAATTTTTATGCTGTGTTTTGCGCTTATATAATATGCCTTAGCTTTTACAGATCCGCTACCTTGATGTGATGTGGCTCGACATAATAGATATTTATAAGACAGTAAATGTGAATTTATGCAGGTAGATGCCGATGAAGTCTGTAATTGGATTAAAGCAATGCCATGCATTGTAGGGAAGATTATGAAACTTGGTTTGAAATTTGTCTTGATGAGTATAGCCTTATTTGGGGCTATTTCGTCGGTACAGGCTGCTAAGGGTAAGATCGGTGTTACCTTTCCTACACAAAATGAGGCTGCGTACTACATTGCAGGTCCCAAGCTTACTTCAGCATTGCAGAAGTTAGGCTATGAAACTGAGCTTTATTACGGTGCTGATAATGATATTCCCATTCAGCAAGCTCAAATCCCGCGCATGATAAATGAGGATCATGTCAATGCCATGATCATCTCACCAATTGATGCTAACTCCTTAGTCGAGGAGCTAAAAATAGCTAAGGCTAAGAATATTCCGGTTGTCTCCTTTGATCGTCTGGTGATGTACTCAAATGCCGTAGATTACTATGTAGGCTTTGACAACAGTAAGGTAGGGCAGTTGCAGGCGCAGGCAATGATTAAGGAGCTGAAGCTTTATGAGCGCACGGCAAGTGATCCTGCATATATCGAGATGGTGGCAGGAGATCCCAAGGATCCTTCTGCAGAGGCAATTTTTACAGGATTTTTACAGGAGCTTTTGCCTTTTATCGATGATGGCAGGGTCGTGATCCCTTCAAATGAATTCTTCTTTGTAATGTGTGCTATCCCAAGAGGTAGTACTGATTCTGCTTTAAAACGCATGGCTATCTTAATTGAAAATCAAGGGTATAGCCCCAATGGTAAAAAGCTTGATGCTGTTTATTGTGTGTCAGATGAAATAGCAGAGGGAGTGTTAAGAGCTTTAAAGAATGCAGGCTTTTCAAATGACAATATGCCATATCTTACAGGGCGTGATGCTACGGATCCTGCAATTGAGGGCATAATAAACGGACAGAAACGTTCAACTGTATATCGTGATCCCAATATGCTAATAAGCTCAACTACTAAGCTGATAGATGATATTCTGCAGGGTAAAAAACCTGAATTTAACGATAATTCAAGCTATAACGACGGCATAAAAATGATGAATTCCATGCTTTGTGATCCTGTATTAGTTGATGCTTCCAATGTAAAAAAGCTCTTTCCTGATTTCAAGATAGAGCATTAAGCCTCACGCACTTTTTCTTAATATGCATTCTTTGGCACTATCACTGTTTTTAAAAGGATAGTGCCTTCGCTTTTCTTTCATCAAAATACCAAGTCTGATTTTAGGAATTTTCTTTTTTCATCTTCTAAAACATCATCAGTATCCTGACAAGCTATGGCATTCGTTTGTGTGCGTGCATTAGATATATGCACATTTTATCTCAAATTATGTGTGTTCCGTGCTTTGCGTGCTATTTGCGTATTACCATTTAAGAAATATTGTATATAAGCCATTTTTATAGCTGTAAAACGTTTGCAATATTATTTAGCTAAACACAGTTAGCTAATAACAATAAATGAAATTTTATTCAGTATTGTGCATGCTTAAGCCGAATTTAGGAGACCAGTAAAAGGTTCAATGTAAGATCTTTTTTCAATAAATTTTCATAATTTGAGTTTGATTTTTATTCAATAGTTGACTATCAAGTAAACTGCTTAAAATTAATAAATGATTGATAACTTATTGTTATATAAGTAGAAATATAAGAAAATATGGCTAAATTAAAAAGAAATGCTAAAGTGTTACCAATTTATATACAAGATCTCTTTTTTTTGTAAATAAATGAAAATTTTTTGCGAGGTAATTCACATTTTTAGACTTGTATATTTCAAAGTACTGGTATTAAAAAAATCTGCGTATATTATTAGCAATGTGCACGTGCACGAAATAAAATCGTGACGGCGCGATGACAAACTTAAAAGGAGATTACAGATGAAATCCAAGACTTGTTTATCAGTCATTTTCTGCGCAATGTTTGCAGCTGGTGCCATTGCTTCTACTGCTGAAGCTGCTAAGGTTGGTGTTTCCATGCCTACCCAGTCACTTCAGCGTTGGAACCAGGACGGTGCCAATATGAAGGCCAATCTTGAGAAATCTGGCCATGAGGTTGAATTGTTGTTCGCAGGTGAGAACGATATTCCTACTCAGGTTAACCAGATTGAGAACATGATTGCCGATGGTTGTGAAGTCATCGTAATCGCTTCAATTGACGGCTCTGCATTGACCGAGGTTCTAAAGGGCGCTAAGGAAAAGAATATTCCTGTTATTGCCTATGACCGTTTGATCATGAATTCTGATGCCGTTTCCTACTATGCAACCTTTGATAACTTCAAGGTAGGCGAACTTCAGGGTAACTTCCTAGCTGATAAGGCTGGCCTTGCTACTGCAACTAAGGATAATCCTAAGTACATTGAGTTCTTTACCGGTCCTACCGATGATAACAATGTCAACTTCTTCTGGGGAGGTGCTATGAAGGTTCTACAGCCTTACCTCGACTCTGGTGCCTTAGTTTGCAAGTCAGGCCAGACCACTAAGGAGCAGGCTGCTACCATCAACTGGAATAACGAAGAAGCTCAGAAGCGTATGGAAAACATTATCGCATCTGTAGGTTATGCTCCTGATGGCGAGAGATTAGACGCTGTTTTGGCATCTAATGACGCCTGCGCTCAGGGTGTTGCTACTGCCTTGCTGTCAAACGGCTACGATGCTTCTAACTTCCCTGTAATCACCGGTCAGGACTGTGATAAGCCTTCTGTAAAGAATATTAAGAAGGGCTATCAGACCATGTCAGTATTCAAGGATACCCGTACTTTGGCAGCCCAGGTTGTAAAGATGGTTGACGCTATTGTTAAGGGCGAGAAGGTTGAAGTTAACGATACCACCACCTATAACAACGGCACTGGTGTTATCCCTTCATTCCTGTGCAACCCTGTTGCTGCTACCAAGGACAACTACAAGGAAGTCTTGGTTGATTCTGGCTACTACAAAGAGTCTGAGATCTAATTTTTAATCTCCGCTCATAATTAAAAGGGGGCGGATCTATCGCCCCCGTTTTTTTAGACCAATTTTAAGTTTAACTCTTTGAGACTGCGTACATGAATACTAATAAAAATTTGCTTGAGATGAATAACATCATCAAGCGCTTTGGAAAGGTTACCGCTCTTTCCGGAGTCAGTCTCGCCGTCAAGCAGGGAGAAGTACATGCTCTCGTAGGAGAAAACGGTGCCGGTAAGTCCACATTGATGAATGTGCTTTCTGGTATTTACCCGTACGGCTCTTATGAAGGTGACATTGTATTTGACGGTGAAACCTGTAAGTTCAAGACCATTAAAGATTCCGAGAAAAAGGGTATTGTAATTATTCACCAAGAATTAGCTCTAGTACCTTATCTTTCAATTGCTGAGAATATGTTCTTAGGTAATGAACGTACTAGTTCTCACTGTAGCAAAATAATGGACTGGGATCGCACCTATCAGCGTTGTCAGGAATTACTTGATATCGTAGGCCTTAGGGAAGATCCTCGTACCTTAATTAAGGATATCGGTGTTGGTAAGCAGCAGCTAGTTGAAATTGCCAAAGCTATTTCCAAGAATGTACGCCTGCTCATCCTAGATGAGCCTACAGCCTCATTAAATGAAACTGATTCTAAGAACTTGCTGGATTTGATTGCTCGTTTCCGTGATCAGGGCATGACATCAATCATCATCTCTCACAAGTTAAACGAAATTTCCTATATTGCAAATTCCATCACGGTCGTGCGTGACGGTGCCACCATTGAAACGCTGGATAACTCAAATCACGATGTCTCAGAGGACAGAATTATTGCTGGCATGGTGGGACGTGCATTAACCGATCGCTTCCCTAAGCGCGAAAGCCACATTTCAGATGAAATTATCTTTGAGACTAAGAACTGGACTGTGCACAATCCGCTCAATATTGAACGAAAAGACAATGACAATATCTCAATTAACATTCACCGCGGTGAGGTAGTGGGTATGTCAGGTCTTATGGGCGCAGGGCGTACTGAGTTTGCAAAATCTGTATTCGGTCACAGCTACGGTGTGAAGATCTCAGGTCAGGTCTTTATCAACGGTAAGGAAGTAAAACTTCACAGCGTCACCGACTGCATTAAGAACAAGCTTGCCTATGTAACTGAAGATCGTAAGGGCGATGGCTTGGTGCTTATGAATTCCATCACCTTTAACACTACGCTTGCAAACCTTGAAAATGTATCCTCTAAGGGCGTTTTAAACAAGGATAAGGAGCGTCAGGTAGCTCAAACCTATCGTGAGGAGCTCAATACCAAGTGCTCATCAGTTGATCAACCTGTAGGTAACCTCTCAGGCGGTAATCAGCAAAAGGTGCTTCTTGCAAAATGGCTGTTTGCTGATCCTGATGTCCTGATCTTAGACGAGCCTACCCGTGGTATTGACGTTGGTGCCAAGTATGAAATCTACTGCCTCATCAATAAGCTCGTAGAGCAGGGCAAGGCTGTTTTGATGATTTCATCAGAGCTTCCTGAGATTTTGGGTATGTGCGATCGTGTATACGTCATCAATGAAGGACGTGTAGTTGCAGAGATGCCTCGTGCGCAAGCCTCACAAGAAAGCATCATGGGCGCTATTTTGCGTTCATCTGGTAAAAAAGTACAAGCAGAAGAAAATAAATAGGAATTAAGTTATGTCTCATATTACTGAACTTTTAAAGCGTAACTCCTTGTTGATAGCGCTCATCGTGGTTATGTTGTTCTTTGAGTTCTGCATTAGAGCAACTGGTCACGGCTCCATGTTTTCCCCACAGAACTTCACCAACATTATTCTGCAAAACTCCTATGTTATTGTGCTAGCAGTTGGTATGTTATTCTGCATTATCTGCATGGGTAACGTTGATTTGTCTGTAGGTTCAATTGTGTGCTTGGTAGGTGCAATTGCTGGTACCTTGATTGTAAACTGGGAAATTAATGTCTATCTTGGCATTTTCCTGTGCTTGCTTGCAGGTATTGCAATTGGTGCCTGGCATGGCTTCTGGATTGCATATATCCGCATTCCGGCATTCATTGTAACCTTAGCAGGTATGATGCTCTTCCGTGGCTTGGCATTGCTCGTGTTAAACGGCATGACCATTTCTCCATTCCCTCCTGAGTATTTGCAGTACTTCACTTCCTATATTCCTGCAAAGCGCGCAGATGCCATGACTTTAACTACTATTGTCACCTTGGTGATCGTAGCTTTCTATATTGCAATGTCTCTTTGGAGCCGTATCTCTAAGGCAAAGAAAGGCTATGCAGTTGAAGAGTCAGGCTCATTCTTCTTCAAGCTTGTATTAGTATCCGCAGCTTTGATTGGCTCAGGCTTATTACTTGCAAACAACCGTGGTATTCCTGTAGTGTTGGTCTTACTTGCCATCATCATTCTGGTCTACAGCTTCTTTGCAAATCAAACTACTTCAGGCCGTCGTCTGTATGCCTTAGGTGGTAACGAGAAGGCAGCTAAGCTCTCTGGTGTTAACACTGATCGTTTGCTCTTCTTGGCATATGTCAACATGGGCTTCCTCTCAGCTGTTGCAGCTTTAGTCTGCGTCGCACGTTTCAATTCTGCAGCACCTACTGCAGGTAACGGCTACGAGCTTGATGCTATTGGTTCATGCTTCATCGGTGGTGCTTCAGCCTACGGTGGTGTTGGTACCGTCGGTGGTGCTGTGATTGGTGCTATCTTCATGGGTGTTCTAAACAACGGTATGTCAATCTTAGGTATCGATGCTAACTGGCAGCGTACTGTAAAGGGAGCAGTGCTTTTGGCAGCAGTTGTTGTTGACGTGCTCTCTAAGAAGCGTGGCAGATAATTTAAGCTTCAACTTTAGACTTAACATGAATTTATGCGGCGGTTACCCCGCCGCAATTTAAGGATAGAAGATGAAATACTTATTAGGCGTAGATCTCGGAACCTCTGGTACTAAAACAGTTTTGTTTGACGAAAAGGGAACTGTGATTGCCTCTGCATCCCGTGAGTATCCATTAATTCAGCCTCAAAACGGTTGGGCTGAGCAGGATCCTGAGGCCTGGTATCAGGCTGCAATTGATACTGCAGCTGAGGTCATCAAGAAATCAGCCGTTAAAAACGATGATATCGTAGGCTTGGGCATCTCAGGTCAGATGCATGGTCTCGTGATGCTCGATAAAGATGGTAAGGTATTGCGTAATGCCATCTTGTGGTGTGATGCTAGAACCTCCAAGCAGTGTGAGGAAATTACCGCGCTGGTAGGTGCCAAGCGTCTAATTGAGATCAATGCCAATCCTGCCTTAGTAGGCTTTACTGCACCTAAGATCCTCTGGGTTCGTGAGAATGAGCCTGAGCTTTATAAAAAGTGTGCGCATATTCTCTTGCCAAAGGATTACGTACGTTTCCGTCTTACAGGTGAGCTCCACATGGAGATCTCAGATGCTTCCGGTACCAATCTTCTTGATATGACCAAGCGTGAATGGTCAGATGAGATTTTGCAGAAGCTTTCAATTGATAAGGCCTTGCTTCCAGATCTTATCGAATCAGGCGCAAAGGCCGGTGCAATTACCGCTGATGCAGCAGCTAAGACTGGTCTTAAAGAGGGAATGACCGTTGCAGGTGGCGCAGGTGATAATGCAGCAGCAGCTATCGGTACTGGTGTCTGTGCAGACGGTCAGGCCTTTGTAACCTTAGGTACCTCAGGTGTAGTCTTTGCGCACACCTCTCATCCTGCAATCGATCCGTTAGGACGTGTACATACCTTCTGTGCTGCTGTTCCTAATGCCTGGACTGCCATGTCCTGTACTTTGGCTGCAGGTTTGTCTTTTAGATGGATCCGCGATGAACTGTTCTCCCATGAAAAAGATTCAGAGGCCAAGGAAGGTCGTGATGTCTATAATCTCATGACTGCCAAGGCTGCCGAAATTCCATCTGGTGCAGATGGTCTTATCTATCTGCCTTATCTAATGGGTGAGCGTAGCCCGGTGCTCGATCCTGAGGCCCGTGGTGTGTTCTTTGGTCTATCAGCCCGTCACACTCGTGCCCATATGACCCGTGCTGTTTTAGAAGGTGTCACCTTCTCACAGCGTCACTGTTTGCATGTGTTAAAAGAGATGGATGTCGCGCCTGATACTCTGACTGCTTGCGGTGGTGGTGCCTCTTCATCTCTTTGGCGTCAGATGCTCTCTGATGTGATGCAGGTAAACGTGCAGACTATGGAGTCAAAGGAAGGCCCGGCACTAGGTGCTGCCATTTTGGCAGGTGTTGCTGCAGGTGTATTCCCATCTGTAGTTGAAGGTTGCAAGATCTGTGTTCGTGCAGGGGCTAAGAAGTCAACTCCAAATGCTACTGAGGTTAAGCGCTACGATGCAATTTATGGTCTCTATCAGAGCCTTTATCCTGCAATGCGTCCTGCCTTTAACCGCCTAGCACGTCTGCGTCAGCAGCTTGCAGGTGAGAGCAATGGTTATCCTCTGGTAACCTCTGTAGAGTTTGAGCGCTATGGCAAGGTGATAAATACCTTAGATAACAAGCGTATTGTTGAGCTTTTAAAGAAGACTCCGCTACCTGCAACTGGTACTACTTATGTTGCCTCCGAGCCTCTGCTTGAGGAGAGGGATCTTCTGGAGTTTATTCAGGATACCTGCTATGGCGGTTTACCCATTGAAATGGGGTATTGCTCTGGCAATAACAAAAAGCTTAATTGTTTAGAGTATCATCGCTCCTCTGAGATCAATGTTGCTGAGAAGGATATGTACCTCATGGTAGCTCCGATGACTGCACTTAAGGATGGCATCATCGATTCCCAGGAGGTTGAGATCTTCAAGGTCTTGGCAGGACAGGCTGTAATGTTTTATGAAACCACTCTTCATTATTGCCCATGCACTGCAGAGGGTGAGGATTACTTTAGAATGTGCTGCATTCTTCCTCGTGGTACTAATACTGATCGTCCTGCAAAGACTGGTCACGATGGTGAGGATGGTTGCCTTACTAACAACAATAAATGGTTATATGCTCACAAGGATTCGCCTGAGGCTAAAGCTCATTTAACAGCTGGCGTGGTTTTAGGCGATAACCTTGAGCTTTAAAATTAAAAAATTTATAAAAGGAGAATTAACATGCAATTTGAGAATATCCCTGAGGTGAAATTAGGCATCGTCGCTGTTTCCCGCGACTGCTTTATCCGTTCCCTTTCAGAGACTCGTCGTGCCAATATTGTGGCTGCCTGCAATAAGTCAGGTATTGCCATTGAGGAGATCAAGACTGCTGTTGAGAACGAAAAGGATGCGCTAAAGGCTGTTGAAGAGGCTAAGGCTGCAGGTTGTAATTCATTGGTAGTCTTCCTAGGTAACTTCGGTCCTGAGACTCCTGAGACCATTATTGCTCAGAAGTTTGACGGTCCTTGCATGTTCGTAGCTGCCGCAGAAGAGACTGGCAAAAACTTGATCGATGGTCGTGGGGACGCATACTGCGGTATGTTAAACGCATCCTATAACCTAGGCTTGCGCAAGATCAAGGCTTATATTCCTGAGTATCCTGTAGGCACCGCCGATGACATTGCTGTTATGATTAAGGATTTCTTACCTGTAGCTCGTACCTTAATTGGTCTGTCCTCTCTTAAGATCATCACCTTCGGACCACGTCCTCAGGACTTCTTTGCCTGCAATGCTCCTATCAAGGGCCTCTATGACTTAGGCGTTGAAATCGAAGAGAACTCCGAGCTTGATCTTCTGGTTGCCTATCGTGCACACGCAGGTGATGCTCGTATTGCCGAGGTTGCAGCAGACATGGCCAAGGAGCTTGGCGCCGGTAACACCTATCCTGATCTCCTAAACCGTATGGCTCAGTTTGAGATCACTTTACTTGATTGGGCGGAGGCTCACAAGGGTGCACGTAAGTATGTCTGCTTTGCAGACAAGTGCTGGCCTGCATTCCCTTCAGAGTTTGGTTTTGAGCCCTGCTATGTAAACTCCCGTCTGACCTCACGCGGTATTCCTGTAGCCTGCGAGGTTGATATCTTTGGCGCTCTTTCTGAGTACATTGGTGCCTGCGTAACCCAGGACGCTGTGACTCTGCTTGACATCAATAACTCAGTTCCTGCTGATTTGTTTGAGGAGAACATCAAGCCTAAGTTCCCTCAGTACAAGCTCACTGATACCTTCATGGGCTTCCACTGCGGCAATACTCCTTTCTGCAAGCTTGCTAAGAAGGAAGATGCCGGCCAGAGATTGGGCAAGATCAACTATCAGATCATTCAGCACCGTCTCCTCGAGCCTGTTGGTTCAGAGCCTGATTTCACCCGTGGTACTCTTGAAGGTGATCTCATCGATGGTCCTATTACCTTCTTCCGTCTGCAGACTACTCCTGATACCAAGCTTCAGGCCTATGTTGCAGAAGGTGAGGTTCTTCCTGTCGGCACCTGCTCCTTCGGTGGTACTGGTATTTTCGCAATTAAGGAAATGGGCCGTTTCTATCGTCACGTGCTCATCACCAAGCGTTATCCTCACCACGGTGCAGTAGCATTTGCTCACGTTGGTAAGGCTTTGTACTCAGTTCTATCTCTGTTAGGCATTGAGGACATCGCTTACAACCAGCCTGCAGGCGTACTCTACAAGGATGAGAATCCTTTCGCTTAATTTTCATCTGTAATAAGCAGGAGGCTTAGGCCTCCTGCATTCAGGATCTTTTTAAGTGCTTTGCAAGAGTTTTTAAAAAGATGCTGATTTAGCTAAAATTTGGAGCACTGTCTTTTGATCATGAACTAAGGTTTTGATATGAGTGTAACCGTTAAGTCTTTAGCCGAAGCTGCGGGAGTATCCCGCGGAACTGTTGACCGAGTGCTTCACGGACGTGGAGCTGTTAAGCCTGAGGTTGCACTTAGAGTCAAGGCTTTAGCCCGTGAGTTAGGTTATGTACCTAACAGGGCAGGACGTGCACTGGCCTCCTTTAAAACCCGCTGTAAGATTGGCGTCTTGTTGCCATCTATCGGTAATATTTTCTTTGATTCAGTGTTAGATGGTATCAGTCAGGCTCAAACAGAATTTTCTGACATGGGCGTGGATGTGGTGGTAAAGAAGCTACAGGGCTATGAGGAGCAAGAGCATCTTAAGGCTATTGATGATCTAGTAGCATCTGGTTGTAACGGTCTTTGTATTGCCACCGTAAATACCAAGCTAATCCGTGACAAGATAAATGACTGTGTAAAAAATAATATTGTTGTCGTGACCTTAAATTCAGATGTGCAAGGATCTGATAGATTATGCTATGTAGGCTGTGACTATGCCAAGGCAGGGCGCACCTCCGCAGGCATGCTCTCACTTATGCAACATCCTGACAAATTAAATATTCTAATCGTCACCGGCTCCCATCTTATGTATGGTCATAATCAGCGAATTGAAGCCTTAAAAGATGAGCTTACTCTCTTAGGGGTTGATTACCAAATTGCCAAGGTAGTTGAGTCTAACGACTCGGATATCATTGCGCAACAGTTAACAGCTGAAAGCTTAGAGCAGGATCCAACTATAAATTGCATATACGTATCAGCAGCAGGTGTCCAAGGAACCGGTGCTGCTCTGATAGCCTCTGGTCGCAAGGATATTATTGCCACTGCCTTTGATGATGTGTACTCAACAAAAGAGTTGGTGCGGGCAGGTGTTTTTAAGTTTGTTATTTGTCAGCAACCAGAAAGACAGGGATATCATGCGATAAAACGTGCCTATATGGCAGTTTCGGGAATCATCCCTGATATGAAGGTTGAGGATTTTATTACCGAGAATTTAATAAAGATTAAGAGTAATCTTTCCTAATTTACGAAAGATTACGCAGATTTTGGCGGTAAATTTCATCTTCGTTACTTAAATAACGGTTTTATTGCTACAATCGATATTGCGATATTGCAGATATAGTAACTGGAACAAAAATCAGCCTGTAAGGCGTTGCTATATTTGGATTTCAAAGCATGCATAAGGACCGTGTAGATATAGATGGATCTTATCAATAAGCTCTCCAACGACAAAAAGAACCTTCAGATAAAAGACTTCTTTGAAAACAGTGACGATAAAGCCGGCATGATCGGTGGTTACTGTGAGGATGGTTTCCCCTTATTCTTTGTAAATGATCAGATGCTTGCTCTTCTTGGCTATGACAGTGCTGAGGAGTTTGAGCAGGCAATTGAAGGAAAGGTTGCCAACACCATTCATCCTGATGATATGGCCAACGTGGCTAGGGATTTAGGATCATCTTTTTATGAAGGACAAGTCTATAAAACCGTCTATCGCATGCCAAGAAAGGATGGCTCTTGGTTTTGGACAGTAGATAAAGGCCGTGTTATTCGAGCTGATGACGGGCGTCTTGCAATTATTTCCATGTGTAGTGATATGACGGACATAGTTGAAAGACAGAATGAGCTTGAAAAACAAAGACTTTTATCTGAATCAACGCTAGAGAATATGCCAGGCGGTTATCATCGCTGTGCTAATGCCGAGGGCTATCCTTTTTTATATGTATCGGATAAATTTTTAGAGCTCTTTGGTTGGACACGTGAAGAGCTTAAAACTGAATTTGACAATAAATTCATCAATATGTTGCATCCAGATGATCGCAATGTGACGGATGAATATGTTGAGCGTATTAAGAAAAAGGCGAATATCAAGCGTGATGCTCATGAAATCTATAGGATGAGAGCTAAGAGTGGGTATATCTGGGTCACAGACGCCACTACCATGGTCACAGTAGGAGATAACACCTTCTATCAAGGCTCGATTACAGATATCAGCTCTTATATTGAACAGCAGGAAAAGGATAAGAAACTTTTGCAGGATGCTTTAGATAAGGCTGAGATCGCAAATAAATCCAAGACAAATTTTTTGTTTAATATCTCCCATGAGATCCGTACTCCTTTAAATGCTGTTTTGGGGTTTAATGAGATTGCCCGTAAGTATATAACCGATCCTGTTGCGTTAAATGCCTTAGAAAAGTCTGCTCTTGCTGGTAAGCAATTATTGGGGGTTATCAACGATATTCTGGATATGTCGCGTATTCAAAGCGGCAAGATCCTATTAAATGATGAGACCATAGATGTAAAAGAGCATATTTCAACCTTGGATCTCATGTTTCGTGCAATGGCTGAGAGTAGAGAAATTAAATTTAATGTAATTGATAAGACACTTACGCCTTATTTGCAGGGGGATGGTCAACGTATTGCCCAAATTATCACGAACCTTTTGGGAAATGCCATTAAATTTACCCCAAGTGAAGGTGAGATCACCTATCAGGTAAGTGAAAGTGCAAGTAAGAGACCTGGCTATGTGACCATTGAAATTCGTGTTATCGATAATGGAATAGGGATGAGTGATGACTTTCAAAAGCACATGTATTCTATCTTTGAGCGTGAAAGAAATCCTTTGACCTCTAAAATCCAAGGGACTGGCTTGGGACTTTCAATTTCAAAGGCTTTAGCAGATAAGATGGGAGCTACGCTTAGGTGCAAGAGTAAGCTTGGGCATGGGACGGAATTTACTTTAAGCTTAGATTTGGCTATTGCTAATGTTGATGTAATTTCAGCTCCTAATAATAATGATGATGAGGTACAAAGCTTAGATGGAATTAAGGTATTGCTTGTTGAAGATAATGAGTTAAATAGAGAAATTGCGCAGGCTATCTTAAGTGATCAAGGTTGCTTAATCGATTGTGCGATAAATGGTCTTGAGGCAGTAAATAAAATTATGAATTCAAAGCCTGGAGATTACGATGTGGTGCTTATGGACGTACAGATGCCAATTATGGATGGCTATCGTGCGACCAAAGAGATCCGTTTTCTGCAAGATAAAAGGCTTGCAGTGATCCCCATCATTGCCATGACCGCCAATGCCTTTGAAGAGGATAGAAAAAAAGCCTTGGAGGTGGGGATGGATGAGCATATTCCAAAGCCAATAACTGTATCGTCCCTGTGCAATACGATTATGAAGGTGCTTAAAAATAATGCTTAAAAGCCCAAGAATTGCCATAAATTAAGGGAATATAAGGGCTTATTTATCATTTTTTAGAGCGTTATCTCTGCGTTATAGAACAGTAGCGCACTACCAGATGACATGGTTACAGCGTTGTTTTGACAGGTGATATCTCCTGTTTTAAATATGATTTCTCCGCTGACTGGTGCCTGAAGATCGTGCTCTGCAAGATTTGCATAGACCGTGATCGCCCCTTTTCTGCCAAGTCTTTTATAAGCTATAAAGCCATCATCATCACTCTCAATTGGTATGAAAACGCCATAGGTGAAAAGATCTTGGTATTGAAGATTTTTGCGAAGCCTTATGAGCGCCTTATAGCAATTTAAAACAGAATCAGGATCGTTTTTTTGGGACTGTAGATTTAAAGTCCTATAACTCTGATGCATACGCATCCAAGGCTTGCCTTGGCTAAAGCCTGCGTTTTCGCTGTCATCCCAGAGCATGGGAGTTCTAGCATTATCACGTCCATGCAGGGCAATGACAGCAAGTGCTTCCTCATCACTAAAGCCACGCTTTTTAGCCTCCTTGTATTCCTGTAGTGATACGAGATCGGAAAATTCATCTAAGGATTTGAAATCGGTATTGGTCATACCGATCTCCTGTCCTTGATATATAAAAGGAAGCCCGCGCAGGAAGATAAAAGCAGTAGCTAAGGCCTTAGCCCCTTTGCTGTTTTGAAGTGAGGACGGCAGATAGAAGGTTACAGCACGAGGTTCATCGTGATTTTCCAATATGGGGGATGCCATCCCGGTACGCTGCGCATCAAGCTGACCTTTGAAGTTATTATCACGGTAGATTTTTACACTTCCTTTGTAATAGGCGTAATAGCCAGGCAGTCTGTCAAAGATCTCGCGCGCGGTAAAGTCAAAAACACTGGAGAAAATACCATCTTTTCCGTAAATTGCAGACAGGATCTGCTCGTTTAAACCGAAGGCCTCGCCCACGGTCAGAGCATCATATGGCCTGATGCAACACTCACAAAATTCGCGCAATATTGCAGGCACCTCATGGGCATGCATTGCAGTCATGATCTTAGCTGCAGCCATTTCATCGCCGGCATCATCAGGAGGAAGGCCCGGGAAGGTTGTATCCTTGGCAACATTCATAATGGCATCGATTCTGAAGCCATCGATCCCCTTTTTAAGCCAAAAATTTACCATGTCGTAAACTTTTTTGCGAAGCTTTGGGTTGTACCAGTTTAAATCAGGCTGTTCTTTGGCAAAGTAGTGCAAGTAGAAATAATCGTTATCTCCTGGAACCTTCTCCCATACGCTTCCGCCAAAATAAGAACGCAAATTATCAGGAGGATTGCCGTTTTTGCCTTTTACAAAGTAAAAGCATTTGGCCTCATCTCCGTCAGGATTTGCCAGCGCTTTTTTAAATAGGGCATTTTCTGATGAGCAGTGATTTACCACTAAATCCAGTATTAGGTGCATGTCACGTTTCTTTATTTCAGATAGGAGCTCATCAAAGTCTTCCATAGTGCCAAATTCAGGATTGATAGCGCGGTAGTCAGAGATGTCATAGCCTGCATCTACCATGGGGGATTTAAAAATAGGTGAGAGCCAGATAATATCTATACCGAGATTTTGCAGATGATTTAATCTTGAGGTGATCCCTTTTAAATCGCCTATGCCATCGCCGTTGCTGTCCATAAATGAGCGGGGATAGATTTGATAAGCAATCTTTCCATGCCACCACTTTGGATGTAAAGCAGGCTCTAGGGCTTTGGCAATATCATCTCTACTTAATCTTACTTCTTTAAGTTTCATCTGGCGCTTTTACCTATCTATAATTTTTACTATGCCTAAAATATGCTATCTAGTTATAGATGCGATAGCCTGATATAATTATTTTTGTTATGTAGCTCATATTGTAAGGAAATATATAAATTTAAACTGACTTAGTGCCTTTTAAAAATATAGCTAATCCTTGCTACAAGGTGCAATTTTAATGATTGGTGCTGATATCTTTGTAATTTGTGAGTTATCTCAAAGTTAATTTATAGCAGTCAAATTCATAATTGTTAAATCTGAAAGAAGAGCTTGCATTATATAAAAATAACGACTAGGACATGCAGCATGTTTATGAACGGCATTAAACAAGATCCTCTTGATGCTTCATTAAATTTAGATCCCGTTTCAAGAAGAAATCTAGATAATCTATTTAAAGCCTTCTCAATAGTTGGTGATAACAGTTATATTTATGTGGCAGACATGAAATATGACATATCACGTTTCTCTCGCTCAGCTTGTGAGATGTTTAATCTGAAGCATGAATATATGTACCATGCTCAAGATGTTTGGGGACAAGTCGTACATCCTGAAGATAAAAAAGATTATAACGAAAACATTAATGCCATTTTCAGTGGAAATGCCTTAGGTCATGATATGCAGTATCGTGCCAAAACGCGAGATGGCAATTATGTAACGGTTACGTGTCGTGGCGCAGTTATTTGCGATGAACAGGGAAATCCTCGCTATTTTGGAGGATCTATTCGCATCCTAGGCGAACGCTTAATGCAGGATGTGCTTACTGGTCTGCGAAATCAATATGGTTTCTTTTTTGATTTAAAAAATCAGCTACACTTAGGGCATGAGCTATGTATCATGATGGTAGGTGTACGTGGTTTTTCTAGTATCAATAATACTTTTGGTTATTATTTTGGAAATCGTGTAATACAAGATCTCTGTCAGAGAATACGCTTATTAGTAGGTGAGAGCGTCGATATTTATCATTTAGACGGTTCGCGTTTTATGCTCATTTCAAATAGGCATAGCCTTGAGGAGATGAGCCTTTTTTATGACAAGCTTAGAGCACAGCTTTCATCCTTTATATCAATTGATGGCCGTCATGTGATTTTATCCTTAGGCGGTAGCTTGCTATCGGTCTCTCCGAAAAATGAAGATGTACGCACGATATACTCCTGTCTAACTTACTCCTTTGATGAATCTAAGCGCTTAAGACATGGTGATTTGGTCTTTTTTGATAATGACATTGATAAGACTAAACAGGAGCGTCTAGATAAAATTTCAGCAGTGCGTTCTAGCATCGTGCATAATTTTTCAGGATTTGAGCTCTTTTATCAGCCTATTATCAACGCAGATACTGGTAAGCTAAATGCCGCCGAGGCTTTAATCCGTTGGTCTTCGCCTAAATATGGACTGGTGCCACCTAATGATTTTGTGCCAGTTTTAGAACAGGATCATCTCTTTCCCCAGCTTGGAGATTGGATCTTGAGGCAGGCTTTAAATGATTGTGCAGAGTATGTAAGGCATGATCCTGAGTTTTTAATCAATGTTAACGCTTCCTACTCTCAGTTTGAACGTGATGATTATGTACAGAGTGTAATCAGCGCTTTAAGCCAGTCAGGAGTTAGTCCTAAGAATTTATGCATTGAACTTACTGAGCGTTGCCGTCTTTTAGATATGTCCTTGCTTGACAAAAAGATCTTAGAGCTCAAGAAATATGGAGTTAAGTTTGCCTTAGATGATTTTGGTATGGGATATTCATCGGTTAACGCCTTACGTCACATAAAGGTTGATATAGTTAAGATCGATCGTGAATTTGTAAGAGATATTGAGCACAATAAACAGGATCTTGACATCATAGGGGTAGTTGCAAATCTTGCCTCAGTAATTGGAGCTTATCTTTGTGTTGAGGGTATAGAAACTCAGAAGATGGTAGATCTCATAACTCCCTATGGAGTAAAGAGTCTGCAGGGATATCTGTTTTCAAAGCCTGTACCAATTGAACAGTTCCATAAGGTTGCCAAAAAATTTCTGAAATCACAGTAGATAATCCATCGTAAAACGAAATGAAGGGTATAAAGATGCATCGGTTAATAACTCATCTGTAAATAAAGGCAGATGTAAAAGTTATAGTTCAATTATTACGATTAGTGGAAGATATGCATTTTGTGGTTCTCTCAGCATTCTTCCAAGAATGAAAATCATCGATCAACTTACATGAGAATATGCAAATGCGTTGCATATTGCTTGACAAACTGGCGATTTTTTTAATTTATGTGATTTTAGAGACCCTTGATTAGCTCTATCCTCGATTAAAAGCCATCGTCTTTATGAC
>CAVJLP010000016.1:0-31392 GCA_963650525.1 Firmicutes bacterium CAG:534 | reverse complement strand
TGGATTTTCTGGATTAATCTTTAGGAAATGATAGAAGGTATCCATTGCAAGGGATTTACCAAAACGTCTTGGTCTTGCAATGAGTAATACCTTGGAGGTGTCTTCTTTAAATATCTTTTTGATATAAGGAGTCTTATCAACGTAGTAAAGATTTTGCTCGATAATTTCATCAATGTAGGTACTAGCTACAGGAAGTCCCTTCAAGGATGCATAATCAATTATATTTGCAGACATTTGAAGCACTCCAGAAAAGATTACCGCTGAAGATCCGTCGAAGAAAGGATTGGGGATTAATCCTACAATACATCAATTTAGGCGTAAATAAACACTTTAGCAATAAAAAAGCCCCCGTATGCAGTTAACATCGAGGGCCAACAAAAGTTTTTCTAATTAACGACTGTAATCCCTGAACATATTAAGATCAGGCCAGTTGGCTAATGACGGCCAATTATTTGCCAAAGGTAACTTCACCGCCGTACTAAAGCCGATATAGAACAGCGATTTGTTGCCCTGATCATTGATCTCAAGCGGCACATAAGTGATCTTGCTTTCCTCATCATAGAAAGCATTTTCATTAAGATACAGCTGTAGTCCTGGATATCCGCCATCGATTACATATGAGCAATCAGGCTCACGGGAGTCAGAATAACGATAGAAGTTGAAGGTAATCTTCTCATTATTGAGATTTCCACGTGCAATAGACTGCGGTTCAGCTGCATTTACAAAAGAAGTCATTATTTCCGACGAGTTCTTACCAATAGTCACATCAAAGTAACGGTAGCGGGTCATAGCTGTTTCCATACCCTCTAAGCCCTGCTCTCTTGCAAGTCGTTGCTGAGTTGCAGCGCCAACACGCATGATCTTATAGTAAGAATTTCTGTCGGTATTAGACAGGATTGTCAGTAGCTGCTCCATAGTCTCAGACCATGATTTATAGATCCCCTGAGTATTACTATCCTCACTAAAGACCAATGGTGCCTTCAGATCCTCATTAATACGTAAACGTCCCTGATCATCCTTATCAAGACCAGCTAGCTCATCAGGCTCTTTTGGATTAGAGCTCTTAGCTGTGAGACCAAAACTCTTAAACATAGCCATCAAAGAGCGCATATTGTTAGGTGAGAGCACCTTTCTGTGAGGATCTCCATCTTTAATAAGTGGGAAGACCTTTAAATCGCTTTGATACATGGCAACCGAGGTTGAAGCCTCCTGAGATGCATCACGCTTTAAGAGGCGGGAGCCTAAATTTGTAAAATCACGCCACCAGACAAAAGGACTTCTGGCCATCAGTTGCAAGCTGTTCTTAATCTCCTTGTCAGTCATTTCCATGACCTGACGGTTAGCATAGGTTGCATCACCTGATAACATAGCCCAGGCATCCACAGCGTCATTACACTGATCAGTAAAGCTTATATCTAAGGATTTTACCTTTTCCTTCAGGGATTTAAGCATGCCGTTTTTAGTGGCGGTGGTCTTCTCATCAAGCAATTCATCATTCAGATCTGAAATAGCATCAATTGACAGATCATATAGATCTGCAAGCTGAGAGTTCACCTGATAGGCTCTGGTATTGGTAACTAAATTATAAAAATCAGCATAGCTGTCAGCTCGAGGATGTACTGATTCAGCCACATGCCCCCAATAGTTTATATAGTTACCGGCATATTTCTGAAATACTCTTATAAGACGAGAGAGCTTGGGAGACGTTTCAAGTATATGCCTGAAATAGACATATTTCTTATTTAGACTATAGCCACGTAATACACCTATGGCATTAGCATAAGCAAGGAAACCTTCAGGCTGATACTCCTGACGGATCTCAAGATCTCCTAAGATCTCATTGACCATATCAAAGGACACTTCACTGCCGATTTCTGTGCCTTCGCTATGGTAATCAGAGACCATCATCATGCTATCTGACAGCAGGTTCATTTCATTATCGGTATCAGGGAACATCGCTAATAATTGATGAACCATATCAATATAGATACCAGTATGCTGATAATCTAAATAATTAGAACAGAAAGCCCCCCATTGCTTCACTAGCTGTGAATTAGGATAGCGCTCCACAATTTCATCAAGTATTTGATGGCGATGTTCAATTTCCTTATCAACAGTATCTGCGATTTCCCTAAAGTCATCGGGAGTCGTGAGCTTTTGAGTCTGACGGCTGGCTATTGAATTCTCAAGCAATCTTCCAATAATCTGATAGTTAAACTCAGGATCTGAGTTCTTAGGATCAACACTTACAAAAAGCGGATCCTGCTGAATAGCACTGATTGCCTGAGTCAGGCTGTCATGCTCTGCCTGTAGCGCAGCCTGCGCACTTTGCTTGAGTTTATCAAGATTATTGTCATCTAACTCACTGAAGGTATTGACATTAGCATCAGTAGTAAGCGCCTTGACATCACTACCAAACTGACTTAGTTTGGAGAAATCCTCATTCAAATAGCTACGGTAACTCTGATAGGCTGTTTCAAAGACCGTATAGTACTGATTGGTAGGCTCCTGCTTTTTATCAGCAGAGACATCCGTTGCACCGTTATTGGCATTGGCACTCTTGTCTGCAACTGTAACCGTGTTTTGCACAGTTGCATATTTCACCATATCATCAACACTCTTAAGGTCTCTGATATATACCCCTGCCAGCATACGGTACTGATTGACTACCTTACTAAATTCCTCATAGGAGGAATTCATGATGTCAAACTTACGGATGTCATCAAGCCTTTGTGCGACCTTGAGCTTGCTGTTGGCAATATCAAGATCTTTGCGGAAAAGAGAGTACTCGTGGCTTGGGTAGATTGTTAAGGAATTCCACCCCGATAACAGATCCTGTATGCCCGAGGCGCAGCCTTCATGGAATGCAGGATCGAGCACGATCATGCGATTAGTAGTACGGACACTATAGTCATATTTAGGCTGATACAGTGAAATCTGAGCGCGTAGCTTATCCCCCATCCGCGGATAGAGATAATCCAAGAAACTCTGCACCATGGTACCTTCATAGGCATCATTTGCAACATGAGACTTATTGAGGCTTTGGAGCAAATTAATGCTTAACAGCTTAAACAGCGCATTACGCTTATTCATGGTCATGCGTTCGCCATGTCGCTGCATGAAGCTGGCCTCAACAGAGTCAACCATTGGCAAAAACACCATTTTGGTCTGCAACTGGTTATACAGATAATAACGATGGGCCTTAGCAATATCCATGCTCAAGCCGAATTTCACGACTGATGCAGGGAACAAGCTCCAAGGCAGGCTGTATTCCTTAAGTAATCTTGACTGCGTATCCTGAAAATAATTAATTCTTGAGACACGAGGATTATCCGGCATCACCGAATTGACCATCATTACCCCCTGCCCCTGATAGTCAGTGCTCAAAAGAGGCGCACCAGTGATGGTTGAATTGGCAAACTTCTGTCCGAGATCTACTAAAAATAGGCGATCATCCTCGAGCAAATCATGCAATCTCGGTGCTGAATAAAACGCACCGAACAGATAGAAGACAGATAATGCACAGCATGCGGTACTGGCAGCGATGACAGGCATGCGACGTCTTAAGGATTCTGCCTTAAAGAAGGTTGCCTTAGGTTGCGGTCTTAAGATGAGACGTAGCAGTAGATCCTGAATAAAATAGCTACGGCTCTGCTTGAAATTAGGATCTATTAGCGGGCAGTCATCAATAGTCTTAGACTGAAGCTCTGCATAACGCTTATCAACACAGATGCCATCATCCTTGGCAGATGAAAAGTACACACCATTAAAGTCAGGTCTTAATTCCCCGACGACATCCGGCCTTGCAAAGATTATCTCAAGATAAGAGGCCAGATTGGCACGGATATTGGAGAACTTATCGGCAAACAGATACATATTGCCAGTAAGTTCCATACGCGAACGCTCAAGATAGGACAGCTCCATAACGCTCTTGTTGCCCATGAGCTTTACTACACCATCCTGCAAGCGCTCCTGTAGCACATCAAAGAAGGTATTGAAATCACTGCTCTCAAACTGTCCGCTATTGTTAAGCGGCTGAAAGCCGAAGATCTGATCCTTAGCCTCATCGCTTAAGCTCTGGAAATACTCACGGAAACCCACGATCATATCAAGCTTGGTGATCACGATATACACCGGGATATGCATGCGGATGGTTCCGGTAAGTCTTACCAGCTCATCGGAGATAAGCTGAGCCTTACGCATGGTAAGTTGCTTGTCATCTGCAAGCAGTGAATCTGCTGAAATTGTCAAGATCACGCCATCTAGTGGCTTTTTGTAATGCTTCTTGCGAAACATGGTACAAATGTGACTCCATTCAGCACTTGACCCCTTAAGCCAGCTGTCAAAGAAGACCTTACCTGAGACATCAGCAATGATGGCAGAATTATTGTAATAGAACTTAACCGGCTGCTTGATATTCTCTTTATCAGGATCTGAACACTTAAATTCAAGATCAGAGTTCTCAATTAAGGTAGATTTACCGCAGGATGGCTCACCTAGCAGAACAAAGCGCGGTCTATCCTCAGAGAGGAAGGTCTGAGTGCGGATAATGCTTTCAATATGCTCGAAATTGCCATCAACTAAGGCAATTTTAGAGTTGATCTCTGCTTTGGCCTTATCTGTCTTCTTACCACCATGGACCAATGACGACAGCATGGACCAGACCATGAGATCCTTTTTAAGCGATGCTACTTCCTTTTGCTTACGGATACTACCAAAAATCTTGAAGGCAAATCTGATAATAAGCAGCAATACTACGAGCGCTACAATTACCGCAATTATTGCAAAAATGGGATGCTCGAATACAAAATCAACAACTCCACCGAATTGATTCTGTAACGACTGCAAAGCCTGTTCTTTATTCATTTTGCTCTCCTTGTGCCTGATCAGCCTCTACGGCATCATAAAACTCAGGCGAGAAGTTCTGCTCTGCATCCTCTACCCTATTTAGCTTTTCATCCTGGATATTAGCTCTACGACCTACCGACTCATTATTGTTAGTGTTGGGTGTACCAAAATTTAAGGACTGATTTACAGCACGGTCAACAGTCTGAGTGAAATCAGAAACATGTACCGAGAGACTTGCCAGATTTATCATAAAGCAGCATATGAGCAGGGCAAGTGAGGTTAAAAGCCAGTAGCGAGGGCGCTTATACCAGCTGAGATCCTTTTGCTGCCGCTGTTCATTTATATTAATATCGGGAGTGATTTTATTAATATTAAAGTCGATGCCTTGATTGCAATGCGATACGGTATTCTGCATCACATCGACCATTTCGGAGCGGTGACGCTTGTAATAGCCGTCAAAGCCTAGCCCCATCAGAATATAAAAGACACGAATAACTTCCTTATCATTGCTCTGATCGATTGCATCTTTGAGCAGATCAAAGAATTTATCGTCACCTGAGAGCTCATTGAAATTACGGGCTAATTCTCTATATGAGCGTGAATAGGAAAAGTTGCCTTCCTTAACAATATAGTCAATAAAAAATACCAGAGGCTTTTCTATTGCCTGATACTGTTGCTGCAACATAGGTGTCAGAGTTGCTCTCTGACTTACAGCATTTAATTCAGATCTGATTTCTGAGAGTAACAGATCCTGCGGAACCTCAAAACCACTGTTTTTATATACGCAATAGCTACAAACCTTTTTTAGCACTGGAGCTATCAGTGTCTCAATATTCATATGAAATTATCCGCAAAATCTGTCTATATTTACTGCTTCTGTTCAGACTCATCCTCAACGCTTACATATAAAGTAGCCTTGAGATTAGGGAAGATGTCATGAACGCAGTCAATAACCATGTTCTTCTCATCAGAAATTAGTGACCAAATACGCTCTGATTCCTCAGACATTACACGGAACCACAGAGTATTAGTCAGCGAAGGCAGATACTGCGGAGGATAGCGCAGGCGTACTAACTTGACGCCACGAACACGGTCGACAATGGATTCTCTATCAAGTAATCTGAATTTATCACCGCCTTCAATATCCTTGATACGGGTGACCAGATCACCGCCAAAGCTTAGTGCTAGGAAGATATCGTGAGAAGCAAACACGCGCTCATCATTAATCTTAAGCTCAAGATAGCTCTTACCCTCAGGCTGTATAAAGTTAAATGACAACGCAGAGCTCACGCCACCTTGCAATAAAATGTCACGGATAAGCTTCAAAACCAACCTAAATTCCGGCAGACTGTCATTATGCTCGTAACTTGATGGATCCTGATTGTTGCCAAAGGGTTCTAGGGATTGAAGCTCACCTAGGAGATCAACTAGCTCAAGATACAATGCATAAGGAGTCAGATTCTCCGGAATAAGCTCAGATCCTAAGCGATTTACAAATCTTGACAGGGTCTTAAGCTTCATTAACTTTGCAATATGACGCGGAGATACCGTAGCTGGATCGTAGCCATCAGATGACAGCGCTGCAATGATGGTATTTTTAGCAGAGCGGATCTGGAAGAGTAGCTCACTGCACAGGCCAAATAAGGGACAATCATTTGACACCGTGATAAACGGGGGCATGTAATTGTCATCAAGACGCAATGACGGCTGACTTGAGTTGATAACCGCCCAGTTGACGCGGCACAGAGGTAATAAGGTAAAGTTATCGATGTCTGCAGGATCAGCAGTTAAGGATACATTGAGGGTTCTTACCATTACTGGAATTTCATCATCTGATGAATTTTCATCCTTGGCACTGGTCTCACGTAACAGATAACGGCCACCACGACCTGCTTGGGTTGCAAGATTAGGCTCCACATCAGACCATCTGGGCAGACGCACATAGATCATGACGTCGTTGCCGTTGGTATCCTCAAAATTCAGTGTAAGAGGCGGCACCGAGCAGTTACCCGGCATACTTAATTCCTGTCCGTCAGGCATGATGGCAGACATACGCTTTACAACTACTCGTCTTGACTTTAAGGCATCTAAATCAAGTTCTAGATCGCAAAAGCCATATGCAAAGGGCATCAGCAACTGACGTTGCTTACGTGACAGATCAGCTAGCAGTCGTTGCATGCGCTGCATATGATGCTGCTGGAGAAAGAGACCTTCACTCCAGTGGATCTGTTCGTCAAATCTCATAAGAACTAAACCTTATTATAATTTTGTCACTTGATTGTATCAGTCTTGTCAGACTGGGGTGCGCGCTTAAGCTCGATAATGCCACTACCGCCAACCTCAACATTATGTACTGACGAATCAACTAAAAAACCATCATTCATATTAATGATGAGCTTGCGTGGATCAACTGCACTGTCCTTTGCATCAACTAGCAACGGAAGATTGGAGATCACCGCAATATATTTGGCTCCCTTATCCTTCCAGTGATCCCAACACTTAGCATCATCAGGAATTATTTTAGGAGTCATATCGTCTTCAGCAAACTTTAAGGTTACTGCGCCTAAATTCTGTCTGAAGGTTGAGCCTGGGGTAAAGTAACGGTCGACATCATAGGCAATCATGCGCTTTTCCTCAGCCTCGGTAAGCCCTACTACATCAACCTCAATAGTAGGACAATAACCATACGAGCTTTGGATATCATCTGCAAGATATATACCAATATCGGTGCTTGATGAAGAACAACCTGTAATTTGGGCAGTAATTCCGACTAACGCAATCGCAACTAGTGTACGCACTGCCCTTATATATTTCGTAGTCATCAATATTTACCCCTAGAAGCCCTTAAATCTGTTTAGAGAAGGAATAGGAGTAGCCTGCTGAGGCTTGGATTCTGTCTTCTCAGGCTCACCCTTTGGCTGTAGCTCTTTCTGCTCAGGCTCATTTTCAGCACTTAACAAAGTACCGTCGCGGTGAGGAGGTTGCATTTTTTCAACACTATCACCCCAGTTATCAGAGCCGATTAACACGCCGTAGCCTAAATTGTAATACTTCTCAAATCTCTGCTTAGGCTTGAGATCGCCACCTTGCTTTAAGGCACACATCATCATCAGGCCGTTTAAGCCGTTAGCCATCAGTCCTGCAGGAGTTTTTACAACGTTATTTCCATCAGGAGACAGGTTACCAAAGCTCCAATAGGCGCTCATAGCAAGTAAACCCTCAGGCTGATCGGGGATCTTATTGCCAATTTCCAGACACTGCTGCGCATTATCGTTATCAGGAGACACCACATAGGCATAGACCCTGTCTAAGGCACTAGCCTGACGCTTGGTGATCATCTTTACATCAGGATCCGGCAACACCGACTTAATGGTATCTACGGTATCTTGACGCATTTTTTCCACATCCTCACGCAACTTGGCCTCGGCCTGAAACAGCGGTGAGTTCATATCGATGTAGGTTGGGGAATCGTTGTCTCTGTCCTTAAAGGTCTCAATATACTCGTTGAGCAGATCCTCAAGGGTTTTGCCATAACGCTCGCGTTGAGCGTCATCAAAGATAGCCTTGACTTCATCAACGAGCTTTATTACATCAGGATCGATGATCTTCTGGATCTCGGCTTTGAAGTTAGCAATAGTCTCATCCACCTGCTTTTTAAGATCAGGCAGGGAAATCTTCTCGATATCCTCCGGCATCTTAGCCCAGTCAGGAATATTGAAGGGCTTAGGCTTGCCGATATCTGCGATATCACGAGGCTTATAGGGAGATAAAGCCACCTCATGACCGAGATCCACTACACAGCGGTATGCCCACCAGATTGCTGCACGACGATGCATGTTATAGCAGAGGAATCTGCAAGCTTCCTTATAGTTCTTTCTGAGCACCAGCTGCTCTAGAAACTCATCACTTTCAGGAAAAGATGCTGCTAATTCAGAGAGATCACTTGAAAGCTCAAGCATCTCATTATCAACAACCTCCTGCACCGTAGGATGCAGGAAAAGCACTGCATGACGTTCACGCCAATCTAATTTATCAGACATACTTCTATATCCTGTGTATTAATTAATCTTCATTGCCTTGGTTGCGACATCCATTGCACCGGCCTTGGTCTTCACAGCCTGAGCACCGCCTTCTGCAGCACGAGCATCAGTCTTAGCTGCCTGTGCATCAGTATCAGAGGCCTCAACCTTACCCTTCTGACCTGCAACATCGTCTTTAGCTAAAGCTGCATCATTGGAGTTAGCATCGACTTCCTTCTTATCGGCAACCACGGCAATGTCCTTAGTAGGTACAACTTCCTTGGTTCCTTTGATATCTGTTTTCTTATAACTCGTAACTATCAAGGATGTAAGCAACGATGCTCCGGCAGCAAACACCGCCTGCATAGCGACATCTTTTACGACATCTTTCGCTATCTCCTTAATTTGAGCTTTCATGTCATCTGTTAATTCAATGGAATTGTTGTCTTTTTTTTCTTCGTCAGCCATAAGAGTAATCTCCTCAATAATTGTACTTGTCTACAATAAGTACATAATATCAGAACAACTGGCGTTTTTTATATCTACAAATAACTATTTACAATATTAGCAATAAACATCAACCGTTAGCCTAAGACTATACTTTAATAATGGGATGAAGTACTAATATTTTCAGCCAAAATAATAATTTTGGTGAAATTTGAACAGGAAATTCGTCAAAGACCATGCCGGAGACGATTACTCATCTCCGGCTTTGTTTTTAGACAATACGATTGATGTTAGGTGCTAATGCAATCGCAGTGGTCATCGGAGCACCAATAATAGGATTTACACCTGTAACCATTGATCCAAGATTAGCAATGGGACGGCCCTTGATGATGTGAGTTACGGCAGTACTCATGGCTACCGCTCCAACACACATCGGTCCTGCCACGATATCGCCCATGCAGGCTACCGGTAGACCGTTGACAAGATTCAGCGGCATCCCAGGACCTGTGACAACATCAGCAGTAGCTGTCATATTCAGAAGTGTTGCTGCGGGTGTAGGCATACTAGACCTCCTTGCATTCAAATTCATAAACAAATTTATGATCCTTGGCATCAGCCTTAACTGATACCAGCTCCTTTCCTGCCATTACCTGCTCTAGGAAGGCTGCAGAAATATCAGGTAAGAGATCATTGTTAACAATAGCATCAATTAGACGTGCACCGGAAGCTGCATTGTTACAACGAGAAATAATCTCATCGCGAAGCTCCTGAGTGCAGTTAAGTGTTGCACGGTAATTCTCTTTGACGCGTTTGACAATCTTCTTAAGCTTGAGATCGACAATGAGATTCAAAGCCTCAGTTCCCAGAGGATAATAAGGGATAACTGACAGACGGCCAAGCAGTGCTGCCGGGAATACACGGCGCAGTGCAGGACGGCAAGCCTCCTCTAGTACCTTCATATCAGGAAGATTCTTCTCATCCGTGCACAGATTGACGATTTCCTCATCACCTGCGTTGGTAGTAAGAATGATCACACAGTTTCTGAAGTTGATAAGACGTCCTGAGCCATCCTCCATCTGTCCCTTGTCAAAGACCTGGAAGAAGATCTCATGCACATCCTTGTGCGCCTTTTCAATCTCATCTAACAGCACTACGCTGTAGGGACGGCGTCTTACAGCCTCGGTGAGCACACCACCTTCACCATAACCTACATATCCCGGAGGCGCACCTTTTAAGGTTGAGACCGTATGGGCTTCTTGGAACTCACTCATGTTGATGGTGATGAGGTTGCTCTCTGTGCCATAGAGCTGCTCTGCAAGAGCTAGGGCAGTTTCGGTCTTACCAACACCTGAGGGACCTGCGAGCATTAACACGGCGATCGGACGGTTAGGATCAGCAAGCGAGGCACGGGCAGTCATCAGACGCTTGGCAATAAGATCCATGGCGTGATTCTGGCCGATAACACGCTTTTGCAAGTATTCAGAAAGATGTAGGACTGATTTAATCTCATCCTTGACCATGCGGCCTAAGGGGATGCCTGTCCAGTCAGAGATCACACTTGATACAGCCTGAGAGTCAACCTCCGGCAAGAGCATAGGAGTCTCACCTTGCAACTCATTTAGCTCAGTACGGCTTTGAGCCAGCTCCTTTTCAAGCTCAGCACCAACGCTACCGTTTTCCTTGGCCTCATTGCGCCCCTTGTCACGCAGAGCAAAGTAGCTGTCAGCCTTTTCCTTGATGGCAGTAAGCTTATTGGTAAGCTCTTCAAAATGCTGCTGCTCGTTATCAAGCTTCTTTTGAAGCTCTTCTAGCTCATCACCATGAGTATAGCCTTCAGCCTCTTCACGCTTTAGGATGTCCTGCTCAAGCTTTAAGGCATCAAGCTTGCGACGTGAGAACTCAAGCTCTGCAGGCTCTGAGCTTTGGGAGAGTGCCACCTTGGCACAGGCAGTATCAAGAATACTTACACCCTTATCAGGAAGCTGACGAGCCGGAATGTATCTTCTTGAAAGTTTGACGGTGGCCTCTAAGGCTTCATCCAACACACGTACCTTATGGTGCTTTTCAAGCATGTCGGTCATGCCGCGTAGCATCTGAATTGCCTTGTCATCATCAGGCTCTTCAACCAGAATATTCTCAAAGCGACGGGTTAGAGCTGGATCCTTTTCAAAATACTTGCCGTACTCCTGCACAGTAGTTGCTGCAATACAACGCAGCTGTCCACGGGCTAATGCCGGCTTTAGGAGATTGGCAGCATCATTTTGACCTGCACTGCCACCTGCACCGATTAAGCGGTGAGCCTCATCGATAAAGAGAATGATAGGCACATCAGAGCTCTGTACCTCCTCAATTACCTGCTTAAGACGGTTTTCAAACTCGCCCTTCATGGAGGCACCTGCCTGCAGAAGACCTAAATCAAGAGATCTCAGCACAGTACCCTTGAGGCAGTCTGGTACGTCACCTTCGGCCAAGCGCTTGGCAAAGCCTTCGACAACGGCAGTCTTACCGACACCGGCCTCACCTGTTAAGATGGGGTTATTCTGACGACGACGCATCAGAATATTGATCATCTTACGGATCTCCTCATCTCGGCCCACGATATTGTCGATCTTGCCGTTTTTGGCCTCTTCAGTAAGATCCACTGTATACAGTGCTAGAGCCTCACCCTTGCCCATGGCAGGATTTGAGAGCATCTCTCCTGCTTGCCCTGTTGCTGCCTCTGAGGCACCGCCTGAAACTGGAGTCGTAGCCTCCTGAGAGGAGGCAGTGATCTCCTCAAATTTTTCCTGCAACAGATCAGCGTTAATCTTGATGAACTCTGAGCTGATATCGTTGAGGATACGGGACATCTCTTGATCCTGCTTTACTGCAAGCAACAGATGGCCGGTACGTATCAGGGTTGATTTATAGATAAGTGAGGCAGCCATCCATCCATCTTTGACGGCTTTTTCGATGGCAGGAGCAAAGTCTGAGATTGAGCTTGCACCGCGTGGCAGAGCGTCCAAAGCTCTTACCATATCCTTTGCCACACGAGCTTCGTCGATTCCGAAATAGCTCAGGATCTCGTGGATATCGCTCCTGTCCCCCATCAGGATCTGATTTATCAAATGTACGAGTTCGACATAAGGATTACCTCGTGTCTTACACAGCACCGTGGCACTTTCTAGCGCCTTATAAGCTGTCCCATCCAATCTGCCAAAGAGTTGGATACGCTTGAGTTTCAACATAGACTTATCTCCACCTCAGCCACCATCAGTTACCTATACGAGAGGCTTGAATGGTGAGCGTACAAGTTCCGCTTTCATCGCGGTATTTAAAAAATGTGCTATGGCCTAGGGCATACTGACCATTTAAGGAAATGCCCTTGAGACTTTTTTTATTCAAAATAAACTTCAGACCAAAATAAATAGGCTTTCTAAGATAGAACTTAACTAACTCAGATAGACGCTGATATTTCTGGGTACCAGGCAGTAGCTCGGCACACTTATCAAAATCCAGCGGGCCTAAAGTTAAAATAAAGGTTTTAGTGTTACTAAAAAAATGCGTCCCCAGCTGAGAATTAACTCCCAGTGTAGCAGTATTTTTCTGCCCCAGACGGCATCTTAGACTCTTGGGAATAGGATATTTACCAAAGACATTAGTCTCAACCTTAATATCTATCCCAAAATATGAGCGCAACAGAATTTCAAGACCTGCGGCACTCATAGCACCGGTCATGGTAAATGAAGCGGCACCCTCTGCAGTAAATGGTGGTAGCGACAAGGTACCACAACCATCACCACCTGATAACGAGTGCTGAACAAGCCTTACCAGATCCTCTTTTTTATCATCAAAGCTTATGGCGGTACTGTTTTGTGCAATGGCACGATAGTAGAGGGAAATAAAGCGATGATTGATGATGTCTAAAAAGCGCTGCAGTGCATAATCATAGTTATTGCGTGACTGACTTATGACAAGCCCGGTGATATCAAAGGGCATGGGACCATCAACACCGCAAAGACCTGGTGAATAAACCTCAATGAGCGCCTTGGCGTTTCCTACGTTCTGGGAGGTGACATCTGCTACCGTATGCTCATTTGAAGTCAGAGTAGGTCTCTGACCAAAGCGCAATGCCTCTTGCCTTGCTGAATCTGCTCTGCCAGTTGCTTGTTGTGCATCAGCGCTACGATCACAGTTACGTACAAGCTCAATAAAATCTGCACTTACAGGATTTCTGATGCTTTTTAGGGTTTTATACATTAGCTGTTGCTTTGATCCCATTTGGCAATAAATCCTCTTTCAAGGCCACTGAGATCAACCCTTAGCAGCAAATTTATCGGACTGTAATCTGAAATAAGGTGCATCATGACGGAACCGAACAGATAGGATCCAGTACCAGTTAATTCCTTCTCATCAACTACAATATTAAGCTTATATCCTTGCTCATAAAAAACACTTCCGTGCTGAACAAAACGGAAAACCTCTCTTTCCGTCTTAAAATCAGCAAGCGCATGGCATATGAGATTCTTGCCATTGGGATCACCGCGATAAAAGGCTCCAATGAGCTGTCTTAATACGGTTTTGCCAACCTCTGCATCCTGACAAAGCAGAGTAGAGATATTCATCATCACATAGGAAAGTCCGGCAAAGCCTTCCATGTTGCCGCGCATCAAAAGGGGAGCTCCCGGGCGGGTAACAGTCATAATAGCATTGGCGCGCAGACGCCCATCACGGGTGACAAAATCACTGCCGGCTCTGATAAATAGCGGCAGATCTGCATTAGTTGCCCAACAGCTTGCCACAAATTCATTTATAAGTTCATCATCAGAGTGATAGTTGTTGCCGGCAAAGGATGCAAAGACTTCGGTTTTGGTATAGGTACTGCGCTTTTTATACAGTCCATTTAAGCGATCGGTACGGCGAAGACTGAAGAATACCGCATCATCCTCCTTCTCAAGAGAATGTCCAGCCTCATAAAAAGGCACTGCGGTTAACTGCTGCACATTGCCGCTACTGTAGACCTCAACTGAATCAACAGAATAGACCTCATAATCAAGAGGTCTGGTGCGACTTACATCAAGTAGCACCTCATGGTGGCCGTTGATAGGAGTTCTGTCACTGCGACGCATGAAAAGATTCACCACGCCAATGGCATTTAAGAGAATACTATCTTCCTTGATGCCACGAGTAAGATTTAGCTGACGATCAAAGGCTAAAACTACACGGACATTGCTCTGTCCAAACTCTCTTATAGCCTTACCCAATCCCTTTAAAACAACAAAGTGATATAAAAAAGGATAGTTAAAGAACATCTGTAGCGAGGAAAGTCCGGGCATGACTTTCAGGGCCTGACGGAAGATACTGGGACTGTCAGAAAAAGCCTTGATCCTTGGCACGATATCATGAGCCTTGACGCAGTTGTCTCCGTTTTTCAGATAGACACTCAACAGTCCCTGTTCTAAGGCCTCACAGATATAAGAGGCATCAGAATCAGGCATATTAAGATATACGGTTACATCATCAGACAGTCCGTCTTGGGAAATGTCATTTACCGCCAAGGCAAAATCAAGACACAAGGCTGATTTCATCTGATGCTCTGACAAAAAATGTGCCGGTAGAACATTTGCAAGGGAGAGAACATAGGAGGTATCGGTTATACCGCCTGGCACTAACTGCTCCTCCCACACCGGAGAGAATCTGACCTTGTTTTCAGTTCCCACCACAGATACCTCAAAGGAGGTACTGCGGGATACAGTAGTGAACTGATCTGGATTAGTCGAGGTATTCACCGTAACTACGGTTGCAGCAGGGATCGGAGTTTCAAGACTTGGACACAGACGCTGCAGTAGCGATTGTAAAAACTGGGGGTAGCCATCATCGAATTTCTTTTCGACACGGGCTGCGATAAAAGCGGTGCCTTCAAGCAGACGCTCAACAAAGGGATCCTGCACATCAAGTGCAGAAACATTGAGCTTAGACGCAATCTTTGGATATTGCACCGCAAATTCGGCACTTAATTCACGCAAGTGCTCAAGGTTTGCACGGTAATACTCTAAGAAGTTACTTTTCATGATGCGTCAGAGCTCTGTGAAGACTCAGGGATGCCGGTTTCAAGATCCAATCTGTAGGCACATAGATATTCGCCTTCAAACGGTTTTACGTTGATACGGCCACTTATGTCCATGATAAGACTGCCACGGCGATTTTCATGCTCGCCCTTGACAGTTACCACAATGCTCTCAGGAGCAAGACGCGGCTCAAAATGTATCAGTTGATCTCTCATCTCCTTGCGGATCTTCTCGATTGTGACATCAGTCTGATGACTGCCACAGAAATCGTCAAGCCCCATACCTATCACGCTAAAATGCAGCTGGGGATCATTTTGTAATTCTGCAAAGGAGGGACGAGCCCTAGAGTTAAGAATTGATTCTATATTTTGGGTAATTTCTTTTTTTAACTGATCAAGATCAGATATAGGAACCATGGGGATGGTACTGCTTAATAATCTTGGCAGTACTCCTGCAATAAAAACTTCGTTGTGTTTGATATTGCTATCCGGCATGGTTAAGTGTCCTAAGTTAAAAAAAGCGCCGCACAGGGCGACGCCTTAATTCATATACGCCCTAAATTACCTGTTAGGCGTTCTCAACTTGGTTGAAGGAATCCTCAACAGCGCCATCCTTGGTGTTATCAGGCTTGATAGCAGTGCTCTTCCAAGTCATCTTGCCAGGAACCAACTGTACAAGCTCGGTAGGAATATAGACACCATCTGCACCTACAAAGGTATCTAGAAGCTCGCCATTTGCACCCTGGGTTACAGACTTAACCTCGCACTTGGCAATCTTAACATTCTCCATGGTAACCTCGTATACAGGTACCTGCACACCGGCAATAGCACGGCAGACAGCGAACTGAACCTTGGCAACCTTCTGACCTGACATGCAGAACTTCTGAAGCTTAGGAGTAGCCTTATCAACTAAGTGAGTAAAGCTGAAAGGAATGAACTGACCACGACCTGAAACATCAGTTGCACGGCCAACACCTACATTCTGCAAAGAGCCATGCTCAAAGCCGATAACCTCAATCCATTTCTGGTGGCCCTTATCGCTGGACTCGCCATCAATGCCGTCAATCTTAATGAAAAAATCTGAAGCCATATTAATATCTCCTATGCTTTATCACCGATTATTTAGATCCGGTAGGAACCTTAGTAGTAAGTCTTAAAGAAGTGGTTAAACCTTCCAACTGATAGTGAGGTCTTAAATAGAACTTGGCATTGTAGTAGCCAGGAGCTCCTTCAACATCCTCAACTACAACCTTAGCCTCGGCCAAAGGATACTTGGCCTTAACCTCATCAGAGGCATTAGGATCGGAGGTTACGTAGTTGGAAATCCAGTCACTGAGCCACTTCTCCATATCGGCACGCTCCTTGAATGAGCCAACCTTGTCACGGACGATGCACTTTAGATAGTGGGCAAAGCGAGAGGTTGCAAAAATATAAGGCAATCTTGCTGAAAGCTTGGCATTGGCACTGGCATCAGGATTGTCGTATTCAGCAGGCTTGTTCACAGTCTGACCGCCTAGGAATACTGCATAGTCAGTATTCTTCCAGTAGCACAAAGGCAGGAAACCGTTCTTAGAGAGCTCAGCCTCACGACGATCGGTAATGGCAATTTCAGTCGGGCACTTCATTACTGAGCCACCATCTTCAGACTGGATGGTGTGAGTAGGAAGATTTTCAACAATACCACCTGATTCAACACCGCGGATGTGAGCGCACCAGCCGTAATCAACGAAGGAGCGGTTGATGTTAGCACCCATGGCGTAAGCTGCATTCATCCAGACATAACGGTCTGAATTGCCACCTGCAGTATCCTCTTCAAAGTCAAAGCCTTCAACAGGGGAAGTTGTAGCACCATAAGGAACACGGCTTAGAACACGAGGAAGAGTCAAGGCTACATAGCGGCTGTCCTCTGATTCTCTGAAGGAGCGCCATGCTGCATACTCAGGAGTTGAGAAGATCTTAGTTAAATCACGAGGATTTGACAGATCCTGCCAAGACTCGAGGTTTAACATTGAAGGATCGGCTGCGCTGATGAAAGGAGCATGAGCGGCAGCTGCAATCTGGGAAATTCCCCTTAGGACCTCGATATCAGGAGCGGTCTGATTAAAGTAGTAGTCGCCGATAATAGCGCCATAGGGCTCACCACCTGCACTACCATATTCCTCTTCATAGAGATCCTTGAACAGAGGGCTCTGATCCCATGAGGTACCCTTGTACTTCTTAAGGGTCTTTTGAATATCCTTCTTGCTAACATTGAGCACGCGGATCTTCATGGAAGTTGAGGTCTCGGTATTAGTAACCAAATAATTAAGACCACGCCAAGCACTCTCTAATGACTCGTAATCCTTGTGGTGAATGATCTCGTTTACCTGAGCGCTAAGCTTCTTATCAAGTTCAGAGATAATGCCTTCAATGGTCTTAACAGCATTACCGCTAACAAGACTTGCATTTTCTAGGGCCTGACCTACTAGGGTTCTTACAGCACCCTTAACAGCCTGATCAGCCTCCTCAGACTTAGGCTTGAATTCTTCATTTAGGAGCTTATCAAAATCAGAAAGCTCCATTACGGACTCTTGAGCGGCTTGTTGTTCCTGCTTTAACTCTTCTGCCATTTTTTATTCCTCGTCTTTTTTCTCGTCAGCGGCAAGAGATTGTGCTTCCTGTTTTGCCTGTGCAGATAAGGTCTTAAGCAATGCGGGATCCTCTAATAATTTGGCAATAAGTTCCTCAGCACCGGCCTTACCATCCATATAGCTTAAAAGGTTTGCAAGCTGCTTACGAGCCTCAAGCAACTGCTTTACGCCTTCAACCTTCTCAGCAACCTTATCAGGAGAGAAATCCTCCATGCTATCAAAGGTCATGTCAACGGCAATGTTTCCTTCACCAGTTAATACGTTAGGTACCTGGAAGGCTACACGAGGCTTGATGCTCTTCATACGATCATCAAAATTCTCAGCGTCGATATCTACAAATTTACGATCCTCAACACGAGGAAGGGGCTCTGCAGGCTTGCCTGAAAGATCAGACATAACTCCCATTACAAAGGGAAGGTTTACCTTCTTCTCTGCACCATAAAGTTCTACGTCGTATTCAACCTGAACTCGCGGTGCGCGATTCTTCGCAATAAATTTTTGAGAGCTATTATTTGCCATAAGTTAATTCCCTTTGTTTAAAAAAACTATTCATCTGCAGAAGGTAACACACCTAGCTGCTCTTTTACCTTTTCAAGTGAATTTTGATCAATTTCTGCTAGGATGTCCACAAAATTCATATCGGCCATGCGCAGTGCACGCTTTAGAAGATATGGTAGCGGACTTGTGGGTTCAGCCTTGGCAAAATAATCTGAACACTTACGTATAAGCAGTAACGCATCAATACGGTTGGAAATGATTACCGAACGCACATCCGTAGCCTTGATAGCAGGTGCACTCTGAGGTCTGCTGGCCACTGTTGCTACCGTATTTTCTAAATTATCAACAGTTTCTGAGGCATCTGTCTGCTGTACATTATTATCATCATTTGATGGAGTCTGCACATAGGACTCATAAAACTTCTTTAAATGCTTGAGCTCAGTAAGCAGGGAGTCCATGCTCAGATAGCCGTTTTGACCTGCTTTTTCGTTGAACTCATCAGTGATTTTATTTACAAGCTCTATCACATGATTTGTTGAATTCTGAGCACTGAGCATGCTTTCATATGGTGCATTGCTTAGCTGTCCCTGCATGAGAACAGGATCTACATCATAGTTTTCACCACCGTCTAAGATACCCTGCAAAATCAGATAATCTCTCAGGCTATATGGCAGTCCCTCACACAATTTCACCTGACGGAAATGATTCATAAACTGAATAGGATCAGAAAATGCTCCAGATTTTGGTGAGAGCATAGATAAGGAGTTAATGCGCTCGGTGGGATCGTTATCATCATCAGGATCAAGCTGAGGCCATACCTCATCCCACATATTCTCAAGCAGATAATCGATAAGCTCTAGGCCCTGCTCAAGGCCTTTTAAGCCGTTATTACAGAAGGAGGCAATGGTAAAATAGGAGGCAACACGCAGATCACGAGTTTTGCTCCACAACTCCTCACAGCTTTTTTGCAACTTTCTAAAGTCTGCATCACGGCCTTCAGTAACCGAATCTCCCATTTCCTGATCAGCTACCGGAACGGCCAGCTCATCAAGCTCCATATATAAGGGGTCATACTCACAGTTTTCTCCTGACTTGCCATCGGGAAGCTCCGTCATCATTGCCTTGATATCAGGAAGTGCCATATTGAGTAACTCCATTTAATATGTAATTTGTTCAAATTCTCGAACTCATTTTATATACAAGATTTTTTCTTTACAAGTTATTTTTAAAAAATAATAAACCGTTATTATTCAATATGTTACCGTGGAACAACTTATGACTCAACGGACAAGTTTAAGATGATTTTTCACCGTAAACGATGCCACTCTATATCATTTAGCCATCGCTAACTCAATAGCAAAATGAAAACATAACTAAGGAAAATTTTCAATGCATAATCCATGATCAATCCCACATTTGGAAGTTAATTCTCATATATAATTAAGATAGTAGGAATCATTTCGTAAGCGCTTACGTAGTTATGAAAGAAATTGCACTTTTTTACGGTACTTATACCGGTGTAACAAAGATTGTTGCAGAAAAAATCGCCCGTGCATTGGGCGAAGATAAGATCGACCTTTTCAACATCTCCGATGGTGGTGAAAAGATGGCCGATTATGACAAGCTCATTATTGGTACCTCCACATGGAGCATAGGTGAGCTTCAGGAAGATTGGGATGCCTTCATGCCCAAGCTTCAGGAAATGGACTTTACCGGAAAAACGGTAGCTCTGTTTGGAACTGGTGATCAGATTGGCTATCCTGATACCTTCTTAGATGGTATGGGTATGCTCTATGAAACCTTCTCCTATCGTGGAGCAAAATTCATCGGCTTTTGGCCAACCGATGGCTATGACTTTACAAGTCCGCTACCTCTTCTAGATGAGGATCACTTTGTAGGTCTGGCAATCGATGAGGATAATCAGGCAGATCTGACTGACGAGCGCATTGCTAAGTGGTGTGAAATGATCCGCCCTGAATTAGGACTATAATCCAAAACTGCTCACAAAAATATGAGATCGGCATCTTTATGCCGATCTTTTTTTGTGGCTTATCTCAACTCTCCTTTATAATACCCGCAAATTTGAAAGAGCTAAGACTCTTAATGATCACAAAAATTTTCAACAGGTAATCAATGTCAAATTCCAGAATAGGCTTTGCCACCAAGTTAGGTGGTGTGCTTGCAGCAGCCGGATCTGCTGTAGGCTTGGGAAACATCTGGCGCTTTCCAATGGAAGCAGGTGAGAACGGTGGCGGTGCTTTCATCATCATCTATTTACTATGTGTCCTGCTCTTTGGTCTGCCGATCATGATCGCAGAATTCGTTGTAGGCCGTCACGCGCGCGCCAATGTTGGCAGTGCCTACGGTATTTTAGCTCCGGGCACCATGTGGAAGTATGTTGGCCCCTGGGCAGTGCTGATCTCCTTCCTCATCATCTGCTACTACAACGTGGTTGCAGGATGGGTATTGTGCTATTTCTATGATGCCATCGCCGGAAACTTTGTGACGATCTCAGCTCAGGTTGCAGCCGGCAATGAGGGAGCCTTCACTGATAATTTCCTAAACTTTGTAAGCGATCCCTATAAACCGGTTATCTGCCTTCTAGGTACCATCGGTCTTTCGTACTTTGTGATCACCCGTGGCGTAAGAAACGGTATTGAGAACACCTCTAGGATCTTCATGCCGGCTTTATTCATCATTTTGGTCTTACTCATGATCTGCGCCATGAATATGCCGGGTGCGAAAAAAGGCCTTGAATTTATCTTAAAGCCAAACTTTGATGAGGTGCATCCCTCAACAGTACTGGCAGCCCTATCACAATGCTTCTACTCCCTATCCTTAGGCATGGGTATTGTGACCTACGCCTCCTACTTCAGACGCGAGGCTAACCTCTCAAAGAACGCACTGTCAGTTGCCATTATGGATACCATGGTTGCTGTTATTGCAGGTCTGGTTATCTTCCCTGCTGTATTCTCTGTACAGGGTGTTGAGCCTCAGGCAGGTGCCTCTTTGGTATTTATTGCTCTGCCAAATGTCTTTAATGACGCCTTGCAGGGTTCTACCTTCCTGATGTGGTTGGTGCCGGTGCTCTTCTATGCACTGCTCTTACTTGCATCCTTAACTTCAGTTATCTTCCTGCATGAAGTGGTAACTGCTTGGACTGCTGAGACCTTCAACTTCTCACGTCATAAGTCAGCCCGTATCGTGACTTCACTTATCATTTTCCTTGGTATCTTCTGCTCACTATCCATGGGGCTTTTAAGTGATTACACCATCATGGGACTTAATCTCTTTGATTTCCTAGATACCCTGACCACCAAACTCATGTTGCCGATCTCAGGCATTATGGTGTGCCTATTTGTAGGATGGAAACTTTCAACCCATAAACTCTGGGTTGAGCTTACCTCCCATATGACTGTAACCTTCAAGCCGATTCATATCTTCATTGTGCTGTTGCGTTTCGTCTGCCCGGCATTAATCTTCGTCATTCTTGTCTCAGGCTTTATTTCATAATAGAAACAAAGAAGTCTGGATAAACTTAAAAGTGGAAGTGCTCGCACTTCCCTTTTTTCGTTTTACCTTCATTTAACAATCTCGCACTGAGCTTTTTACACGCCTTCTTTATCCTGCATTCAACAAAAGAAATGAAATTGTGTTTAAATCGGAGAAAGATGAAATGCGTAAACACACCATTACCGCAATCGCTGCTGTGATCGGCATGACTGCCGCAATGTCTGCAGCTGCTACTGATGATATCTATAATCGTAATGCCAATGGCGATATCACTGTAACTGGCGGCGCCACCCGTATTCATGGCGATATGGCTGAGATGTACAAAGCTCAGTTTGAGTTGGCCTCTAAAAAGCATGCTAAAAATGTAATTCTCATCATCGGTGACGGCATGGGTGATTCAGAAATTACTGCCGCGCGTAACTTTGCCCATGGTGCAGGCGGTATGTTCCCAGGCCTTGATGCTCTCCCCTTTGCAGGTCAGTACACTCACTACTCCTTAAGCAAGGATACTCAAAAACCTGACTATGTAACCGACTCCGCTGCCTCTGCTACCTCCTGGTCAACCGGCACCAAGTCCTACAATGGTGCTATCGGTGTTGATGTAAACGGTAAGCCTGTTACCTCCCTACTTGAGCTTGCCAAAAAGGCAGGCAAGGCCACAGGTGACGTAACCACCTCTGAAATTCAGGACGCAACTCCTGCAGCCCAGATCGCTCACGTAACCCAGAGAAAGTGCTATGGTCCGTCAAAGACTGCTGAGAAATGCCCTACCAACCTGCTTGAAAAAGGTGGCTTAGGATCAATTACCGAGCAGTTGATTACCACCCGTCCTGATGTAACCTTAGGCGGCGGTATGAAGACCTTTAAGGAAAAGGCTGTCGGCGGTAAATATGCAGGTCAGACCTTGCTTGATCAGGCCAAAGCAGAAAACTTCAACGTAGTAACCACAGCTAAGGAATTAGCTGCAGTTAAGAGTGCCAATCAGGATCAGCCTCTCTTAGGTCTGTTCCATGAGGGCAATATGGATACCGTCCTGATGGGACCTCAGGCTACTGTCCGTGGCAACCTCGACAAAGATCCGGTCAAGTGCGAAGTAAATCCCAAGCACTCTGATGATGAGCCTCTTTTGGCTGATATGACTAAGAAAGCCATTGAGCTGCTCTCAACCAATGAAAACGGCTTCTTCCTGCAGGTTGAATCTGCATGTATTGATAAGCAGGCTCACGCATCTACTCCTTGTGCACAGTTTGGTGAAACTATGCAGCTTGACGATGCAGTAAGAGCAGCCCTCGACTTTGCCCAGAAGGATGGCGAAACCTTAGTTATCGTAACTGCCGATCACGCTCATTCAACCCAGATAGTCTATCCTAAGGCTGAGGCTCCCGGCTTTACTCAGGCTGTCATGACTGCTGACGGTGTTCCTATGTCAATTTCTTACGGCAACTCCAACGATGTTAATGATACCGGCCACACCGGTGCACAGCTTCGTATCGCCGCCTACGGTCCTGGTGCCATCAACGTCATGGGTCTTACCGATCAGTCTGACGTCTTCTACACCATCAAGAACGTCTTAGGCCTCTAATCTAATCATCTAGCGTATTGTCCTTAGTCAAACTAAGGTTCCTAACTCCGTCAGCAATGACGGAGTTTTTTTATGAAAACGTCTTAAAAATCACATTTTAAAGCTTTATGCTTTGCACAATGCTCGCCTGTAATATATAACCGATATATCAGTTGTATACAGGATCAATCAATGGCGCAAAAATCAGATCTAGCCTATGAATATCTAAAACAGGGCATCATCAACGGTGATCTTGCTCCGCTCTCATCTATTTCAGAAAAGGACATTCAGCAAAAGCTCAATACCAGCCGTACCCCCGTACGAGAGGCTCTCTTAAGACTGCAAGAATTAGGCTTTATCTACATCTATCCAAACAGAGGCACTATTGTAAGTGAACTATCTCTTGAGCTCATTGAGGAAATGTACGAGACCCGCATGCTAAATGAGGTCACGGCCTATATCGAGGCATCAAAGGCAATTGCCAAAGGCATTCTTGAGGATTTTAAAGCAAGTTTTCTAAAGCACAGCCAAGATGATAGCGGGAAACACCGTCTCTACTATATAGAGCTTGATGATAAGCTTCATGATACATTGCTGTCATACAGCCACAATCGCTTTATCAGACGCTCCCTGCAGATGGTATACGATCACAACCGCCGTCTGCGCCGCTTTGTCCTAGAGCCTATCTCAATTTCTGAGCATATCGAACTTATTGATGCCATGCTCTCTCAAAATGATGAACGCATCAAAAAGGCCGTCATCTCCCATCTTGAGGGATCTAAAGAACACACCTTAAATGCCTTAAAAAAAGGACAGTTCAAAGCAAATCCAAACAAATAGCAGGAGTTAAATATGGATAAACTGGCTATAAAAGAAATAAATCTGTACCACGCAGTATCGAAGCTTTCACATCCCATTGCAGATTCCACGCATCAGATAAGTGAAATAGCCTTCTTCATAGTTGAAGTGATAAGTTCAGGTGGCAAGATTGGACAAGGATATCTGCTCTCCTTTCACTATTCACCTGGTGCCATCTCTGGAGCACTACACGATCTTAAGGACTTTGTACTTGGTGGCAATTACCACATCAATGAAACCTTAAGGATCCGTGAGGACTGGGAGGCTCAGTCTGAATATTTTGGCAAGGAGGGTATCAATGCCTGCGCCGGTGCTGCCTTGAATGTTGCACTGTGGGATTGCTGGGGACATGAGCTCAATACTCCTATCTGGAAACTCCTTGGCACTAATCACACCAAAATTCCGGTATACGGTTCCGGCGGATGGATCTCCTATACAGAAGAAGAGTTGCTATCAGAGGTTACAGACTACAAAAAGCGTGGCTTTACTGCTGTAAAGATCAAGGTAGGCTCAGGTAGCATTGAAAACGATCTGCACCGTCTCAAGATCTGCCGCGAAGCCTTGGGAGATAGCGTCAAGATCATGATGGATGCCAATCAGGGCATGAAGGTTACCGAAGCACTGGAGCTTTCAGAAAAGGCCCGCGGTATCGGAATCAACTGGTTTGAAGAGCCGGTGGATCACACTGACTTTGCAGCCTATGAGTTGTTGCGCAATAAATGCGGTATTGCCCTTGCAATGGGCGAGCGCGAATACAATATCGAGGCCTTAAAAGCTTTGATTTCAAGAAATGCTCTTGATTTATGGCAACCTGATCTTATACGTCTTGGTGGAGTTGAGGGCTGGAGAGATTCAGCAACTCTTGCACAAAGCTATGCCCTGCCAGTGCTACCTCATTATTACAAGGACTATGATGTGCCACTGCTTTGCACCATCAAACATCCCTATGGTGCCGAATCCTTTGACTGGATAGATGCCATCATCGATAACACCATGCATATTGAAAACGGCTTTGCCTATCCAAGAGAAGGGGCCGGCTGGGGCTTTTATTTCAAAGAAGAGGCTCTTGAGGAGATCTAGCAGAAAAGTTGCTCTAATAAATAGAGGAGAATAAGCATGGATGATCTGTCAATTAAGGGCATGCTCGGTATCATCACCGGCGGCTCAAGCGGCATTGGCCTTGCAATGGTGCATCGCTTTGCCAATGAAGGAGCTTTTGTATTTGCACTAAGCCGTCGTGGAGAGGCTGCTGATGGCTTTAAGCATGATCTAGTTACCCACATCAAATGCGATATCACCGATGATCAGGCCTTAAAAGATACTATTGAAAAGATAGGTTCAAATTACGGCATCGATTATCTTATCAATAATGCCGGTTGCTCGATAAAAAAACGTGCAGAGGAAATGAGCCTTGAGGATTTTCATGCGGTAATTAGCCTCAATCTTGAGGCCATGTTCCGTTGCTGTACGCTGTGCTACCCATATCTAAGATACTCTAAATACACAGGGCGCATCGTCAATATATCAAGCATGGCCGCACATCTTGGATTTGAAAAGGTAGTCCCCTATTGTGCAAGCAAAGCAGGAGTATTAGGTCTTACGCGGGGACTGGCGATGGAATGGGTGGCAGATAACATCACGGTAAATTCCATAGCTCCAGGATGGTTCCCATCAGAGCTTAATCAGAAAATCATCGATGAGGAGAGGATGCAACGCATCATGCATCGCATCCCCATGAAGAGCTTTGGAGATAGCGAGGATCTGGCAGCGATGGCACAATTCCTACTTTGTCAGCGTGCAAAATACATCACCGGCCGTGATTTTCCAGTAGACGGCGGAGCACTATCCTTTGGACTTTAAGCCCAAACTCTTATACTTTTCCACATATACAAAAGCGGTAACTGCTACCGCTTTTATCTTTCAGTGCTCTGAAAATTACTGTTTATTCATAGATCTTCTTTGAAAAATAGCGATCACCTCTATCTGGGAAGATGGTCACTATGTTTCCATGAGCTCCCTTTTTAAGAAGCTTCATTGAGGCTGCAAAGGCAGCACCTGATGAGGATCCGGCAATTATTCCCTCTGCCCTTGCAAGAAGCCTCACACCTGCTAAGGCCTCATCATCACTTACCTTAATCACGTCATCAACTAGTTGCATCTGCATAGTTTCAGCCACAAAGTCATTGCCGATCCCTTCGATGTTGTAGTCATGATGCTCACCACCGCCCATGGTGGAACCATAAGGATCGGCTAGAATTCCTCTGATATTGGGATTTTGCTCCTTTAGGAATTTAAGCACTCCGCTGTAAGTACCACCAGATCCGGCACCTGCAACCACATAATCAATCTGCCCATCAAGATCACGCCAGATCTCAGGACCAGTGGTTTCATAATGGGCTCTAGGATTGGCATGATTGTGAAACTGCGCCATCATGACAGCATTGGAAATGCCCTTTAAAAGCTCCTGTGCTTTACGCTCCGCACCTAACATGCCCTCCTCACGTGGAGTGTGGATGATCTCTGCCCCAAGTGCCTTCATCAATGTCAGCTTTTCAAGGGAGAATTTCTCGGGCACCACAAAGATAACCTTATAGCCCTTGTTCAAGGCGGCAAACGCAATTCCAAGTCCGGTATTGCCAGCTGTAGCCTCGATAATGGTGCTACCCTTGCGCAACGTACCGCCACGCTCTGCAGCCTCCACCATATACATGCCGGTACGATCCTTAACTGATCCAAGAGGATTCATAAGCTCAAGCTTGGCAAAAAGGCCACTGTCAGGTGCAACTCCCACATGATTTAATTTTATAAGCGGAGTGTTACCGATAAGATCCTTGAGACTATTGTAGTAATGCATCTTTTTATCCTCCCTCTTAAATAGCACTCTGCTCAATAGCAAAAGCTAGATCACGCTTTAGATCATCAACATGCTCAATGCCAACAGATAGTCTAATAAGCCCCTCGGTAATACCTAATTTCTCTCTTAGCTCCTGCGGAATTGAGGCATGAGTCATGGAGGCAGGATGGCATACCAGAGACTCAACTCCGCCTAAGGATTCAGCAAGGGCAATTAAATGCAGGTTTTTAAAGAACTTATTGATGTCATGCTTTGAATCAAGCTCAAAGGAGATCATCGCACCACCATTTTTTGCCTGAGAGGCATGCACCTCATGCAAGGGGAAATCATCAAAGCCTGGATAGTAAACCTTGGAAACCTCCGGGAGTTCTCTTAAAAAGGATGCTAGAGCAGTGGCATTTTCAGTATGACGATCCATACGCACGCCTAAGGTCTTTATCGAACGCACCATAAGATAGGAATCAAAGGGGCCTAAAACACCACCGGTTGCATTCTGAATAAAGGCAAGCTCATCGCCAAGCTCTTTTGATGCTGTTACCACCACTCCTGCAACGATGTCAGAATGTCCGCCTAGATATTTGGTGGCACTGTGCAGCACAATATCAAAGCCAAAATCCAAGGGACGCTGCAGATATGGGGTCATAAAGGTATTATCAGCAATTGCCAAAATATTGTGCGCATGGGCAATGGCGGCAGTCTTTTTAAGATCGGTGATAGTCAGGAGTGGATTTGCTGGAGTTTCGATAAAGATAGCAGCAGTATCAGGAGTGATGGCCATCTCAAGGGCTTCATCTGACTGGGTATCCACAATTTCATACTTAAGCTTAAAACGGCTGAAGATCTTATCTAATACACGGAAAGTACCACCATAAACATTGCTTGAGATCAGGATCTTCTGCTCAGATTTGAAAAGCTGCAGTACGGCGGTAATGGCAGCCATTCCCGATGCAAAAGCTAGACCGCGTACGCCGTGCTCAAGCTCTGCGATGAGCGCCTCTAATGCAGCTCTTGTTGGGTTACCGGTACGTGAATACTCCCACTTAGGATTTGCGCGGAGCTGTTGCTGCTCAAAAGTTGATGTCTGATAGATGGGTACGTTGACGGCATGAGTTAAGGGATCACCGTAAATACCACCATGGATCAGGGCTGTGTCAAATTCTTTATAAATTGCCATAATGAAATTCCTCGTTAAATATGAAAAAGGGTGTTGTTAAAGGCTGCGGCCATAAAATGCACGCTGTCAAAGGCCTTTAAATTTTGAGCCTCATGATGAAAGTAGCGTTCATTTATTGAGGATGGAGACAGATGCTCTGAAAACTGCCAACCGTTTTCAAAAAGCAGAGCCTCTACATCAGAGAGCGCGTAGCCATCTGCCATCACTTCACCTAAGGTGCTGGTAAAGGCAGCAAGCTCTAGTGGCTGTTTCATGCTTTGAAAGTCCTCAATCTGAAAGTCAAAAAGTAATCTTGACTGAGCCTTAACAAGTCTTGAGACCTCCCCAACCGTCGTGGCAAAACGCGCAAAAGGCAGGTAATAGGCAACTCCCAAAATAGTGATGAAGGTAGGGATAAAGGGATTAAAGCCACTTTCAAGAAGCTTTTGTGAAAGAGAATCCTTGGTAAAATCAACTGGGGTAAATACAAGCTGTGAATGTATCTTCCAGTGAAGATGAGCAATGCGTTCACGCTTTTCACGCTGGGTATCAGGATGATCAACCTCAAAAATACGGATCCTAAGATTGGTGTTTCTGTAGGCAAAAGTATCAAGGCCTGCGCCCATGATCACATACTGAATATCTTGAAATCCCTGAGAAAAGCAAGCAAGATGTCCCTCAGCCCAAGCACTACGGGAGAGCAGAATTGACGGCAATGCCGACTCTAAGAGCTCACCTGCATGATCATCCATTAAAGAGTGCATGGCATGCTGCTCTTTATCTCCTAACAGATCACCTGCCAGATAGTCGTTAAAAAGCGCGTAACGTCCTGCATTTATCCATCTTGAATAGGCGCACAGCTTGGCGGTGACGCTGGCTGTATTGATTTGCATATATTTTCCTGTAAGTGCTGTAGTTGCAAAAAAAACAAAAAGCCGTCCTGAGGTCATTTCAAGACGGCATTAAAGCTACAAAAACGATTAATTACGTAATGCTATGATGCCGTCGCTAGCGACAACAACACTGACAGATAGAGGAGATAGATACAGAAAGGGCAATAGGGGATGATGACGAGTAAACGCCCTGCAAATTGCGATCACCTGATCGCACAAAATGCTGAATGCTATTCTTCATCGAAAAAGCCTTGCTGACTTATGTTTTCATGACGCCGGTGTGACTTTCTGTCTCACCTTGCTAAATTCACTTTAGAAAAAAAATTTCAAAAGTGCAAGCATTTTTTAAATGCAACATTTTGGTGTCGATATATATACGTGAATTTCCTAAATTTGGATAACACTTGCTATAAAAATGGGTGTTTTTCTCCTGAATATTTTATCCTAGCTAGCCCCATTTGAACCACCTGATTTAGGATCGCTTTGAGGGGTAAACTGCTGAGCCGTTGTTGCTGACTTCAGATCCTTTTTCTTGAGCTTCTGGGCATCTTTTTTCATCTGAGCCTCACGCTCTAGCGTTTTCTTATTCTTGCTCCCCATAGGACGGCCACGACCACGGTGCTCTTGTTGAGCTTTAAGCTTGGCTTCGCGCTCTAAGGTCTTTTTATTCTTGTGTCCCTTTGGTCTACCAGGGCCGCGCTTTGCAGGTGGAACGTATTTGCCACTGGCAATGTCTTCCTGAAGCTTTTTCTCACGCTCTATTGTAGCCTTATTCTTTGAACCTTTGGGTCTACCAGGCTTACCTTTTGGCTTAGGAGTCGCGTTCTTAGCCTGCTCCTTTTGCTTAGTCTCCTGAGCCTCTTTGGTATGCTCCTTACTCTTATTGAAATCAGGCATGGCGCGGGTTTGGGAGTGAATGGGATTGCTACGCTGGTTTAATTCATCAGCAAAAAAGTCAAAGTGAGCATTGGTAAGACCAAAGACATTGTAGAGCGCACGCATATCACGGGAGCAATCATGTATAGCCTGATATACACCGGATGCTAAGAGAGTGAATATGGTGCGGTCAGACTCCATAATGACTTTATTGGTATCAAGCAATAAAGAGGAGCAAGCTTTTTGTATTACCGTACGCAAAATGCAAGCGATAAAACAAATAGCCATCTTAGCTTCAATGCTTTGATCTGAATGAACTCTGGTGACATCACAGCCAATCTGACTCTTTAAGCAGGAAAACTGCTTTTCAGATACATCACGTAGATCATAAAGCTCAGTGATCTCTTTTGCACTTAAGTCCTTAGATGAGGCAATGGCACTATAACCTTTGCCATCGATATCTTTTTGCCATTCATCATAGTGAAACTTAACCTCAGGCTTCTTTTCTGTACCGTCTAAGTAAAGATAGCGTTTTACTTTCTGCGGAACTGATAACTTTGATAAGGTTTTACCGCGGGCAATCTCTGCTTTTAGACTATTGGCAGCATTAAACACCTGACCTATAAGGTGATTTGTAGAATAGGATGAGCTTACGTTGTTATAGTAAAGGCCAATACAAGCTTTCTCAGTACCGCTACCAAACACTTGTGTGCGCTCGGCAATACCGAATAACCCTTGATCATTAACACTGGTCTTAACCTTTTGACGTATCTCCTCGGCATGCTTTTCAAACATAGTTTGAAAACCTAAGCATGTGGATTTGAGCATGACTATATACTCGTAACCACACTCACGAATGAGCTTTAATACATCCTCGGTGGCAAAGCCTCTATCGAGAATAACTCCCGCAATCTCAATTCCAGTACCTGCTAGGAATTTAGCCATCTTTTCAAAAGACTTACAATCTATCTTGCCGCCGTTATTAACAAAATAGGTGATGGGCATACCATCAGTGGCGCTTACTGCCCACATATAACCGTAGATTGGTAAGCCTCTGTGGGATTTATCATTGCCGTATTCTGCGATGGTACTATCTTTCACTACACAATCATTATTAGAGCCATCGATACAAAGCCAGACTTTTCCTGATGTCTTTGCTTGTTGCTTTATCCAAGCGATTTTGAATTGGTGAACAT
>CAVJLP010000015.1:0-31644 GCA_963650525.1 Firmicutes bacterium CAG:534 | reverse complement strand
TGAGAACATCAAGGAGCATGCTTTAACCACCTCCTTCCGCTATGCCTTCTGATGAGGACTAACCTCAATTAGACGCTCAAAGCCCTGCAACTTAATGCGGGGCTTTGCGATCCACGGATCTTGAGAAGGTCGGTGCTCTCACTATTAAGGACGTGTGCTTATGCGATCTGTTGTCATGCGTACATGATTATTGCGCGCGCGTGATCCTGCGGTGCGGATATCTGAGCTAAAATGGTGAATGGCTGAGCTATTATAGAGTTTAAGGAGGCTTAACGCTTTAAGCTTACATATTGGTAGAGCTTTTAAGAGATCCACAGAGTAAAGAGGATCGTATGCGTTGATCGTGTAGGGGATCAGCAAGATGATCTCTACGGATCCGTTGAAGATGATCTGCGGATGAACTTTTTAATAGCCACCACCGCATGGATGACGGCTGTTGAACCCCAGCACTACGAACTTTTAGTTTTCGTTTTTGTTCACTTGCCTAGGCATCACCTAGTATTTTTTCTGTGATCATTTGCTACCGTGCTGATAGTTGCATAGGTTGCCATATGCAAGGGCGCATTGTGCCTAATGATCGCATTTTATTGAGTTTACGCTTGCATGCGTTGCCATAAACAGGGGGACATCTGAGCTTAGACGATCGACCATAGCCATTAAGGTAACCTTACATCCAGGCTTTACCTGCGCGCGTGCGTTTTGATCGTAAAAGAGAGAATCAATAATTGCCGCATCAATGACATAGCCGCGCTCTTTAAAGGTATAGAAACGTTGACCTCTGTAGTCCTTGGTATTTTGCTCAACTTCCATATCTGTTAGGATCAGTGGAAGCTGTTTAAATTCATCTAAGATAGAGTTAGTGACTCGATTATTTACAAACGAAAGAATTAAATCCTTGTTTAATATGATGCCAACATCGGTTGCATAAATATCATTAGTGCGGATATTGATTTGATCTTGTTTGTGATTGTAGTTAGTGATAGTTATAAGAGCTGAGAGCTTTTGACTTACATTACCCTTTAATCCCGTAGATCCTGCAGGAAACACCGCAGTTACGCTTTGGTACTTTTCATCTTTGGCAAGCTTTTGCATGCTTTTTACTATGTTAGCTTGCAGATCTTGATTTAACTCTTCCCCTGTCTCTAGGATCACCTCATTGACACTGTAATGGGAGGTATTAAAAAATGGCTTAATGCTGTAGGCTTGGGCATTAACTGAAGAAAAAGCAAGGCCTGCAAGTAATAGGCAAGAGAGTGCACGCATGATAAAGCTCCCGTTGAATTTGACACCTCTAGTGTATACTGTGCCAAAGCTTATAGGCAGTTTAAATTTTGAAATTTGTCAAAAGGATCACTTGTAGTAGTGAAGTTAGCAAGTGATAGCTTAATTTGGGAGAGATAAAGCCATGGCCGCATTTACTGACATTATTAATTTTGATAAAGCTGTTTCCTTAGAGCAGAGCTTTGATACCGAGATCCCCCTTGAGCTCTTGCAGCGTTTGCAAGATGCCGTCATTGCCGTTAATTCTCCAGTACATGCAAAATACTCATTTTTCAAAGATCCGCAGGGATTGCGTACTATTGAAGGTTTTGTAGAGTGTGAAAAGTTAGTATTGCGCTGTGAACGCTGTGGTAAGGAGATGGAGATAGCAGTACGCGCTGATTTTAGCTCTACCTGCGATGGCAAGAAGGTGCGCATGTTACGTCTTGATGATAAGTACGATACTGTAGAGATAACAGAAGCTGGGGACTTTAATTTACTTGATTATATTGAGGATTGCTTATTACTTGAGATCCCTTATGCCCCAAAGCATGAGGAGAATTCCCCCGAGTGTGAAAGTGGCAGTGATTGGACTTATGGTGAGGTGCCAGAGGAGGATCCAAGTCCGCTTGCCCAGGCCTTAGGCGATTTAAAAGCCAAGCTTAAGTTCTAAAAAACAAGGAAAAGTTGACTTAGCCTTATTTTTTGTTGAATTTGACTAGTCACAAGTGTATAATACCGCGCCTAGAGCCGTCGTGATGACGGCTGAGAATAATACGTATACAGCAGAATAGCTTGATTATTCTGCGAATTTCTAGAAATTTAGGAGACATTGACATGGCCGTTCCTCAGACTCACCAGTCCCGTTCACGCCGTGACAAGCGTCGTACTCATGACGCTTTAACTGCAGCTCAGTTATCTGTTGATAAGACTTCAGAGGAAGTTCATATTCGTCACAATATGACCGCTTCTGGTTATTATCGTGGTGTGAAGTATGATCTTCAGGCCGCTGAGCCTTTAGAGAAGCGCAGCTGATTTTCTGCGTTAATTAAATAAATCAAAAGATAAGCTTATCATTTTGGAGCGGGGTGTTTTAGGTTAGCCTAACACCCCGTTTTTAATACCCGTGGCACTAGAAGAAGTTATTACCGTTGCATTAGATGGCACTGGCGGAGATAAAAACCGTCTAGGTGGCATAGTTAAGGCTGTAGATTTTGCCTTGACCTTATATCCAGAGCTTAGGCTTATGGTTTTTGGTCCTCAGGAGCTTAGTGAATCTTTAAAACGCTCGCGTTGTGATCAAAGCCGCATTGAGTTTCATAAGGCTTCACAATCAATTCCCCAAGATGAGGATGCAAGACGAGTGCTTGAGGGCTATCCGCATGCGGCTATGCGTCTTGCAATTGAGGCTGTAAAAAATAAAAAAGCTGATGCGATGGTGTCCGCAGGTGGCACAGGTCCCTTAGTAGCTCTATCCCGTCACATCTTAGGTACTATCGGTGCTATGCGTCCTGCCTTATGCGCAAGACTACCTGCAGGTGGCAACAAGCGTTATTCCTTGATGATGGATATGGGAGCTAATGCAAAATCATCTGCTGAAGATCTCTACTCCTTTGCCAAACTTGGAACTGCCGCTGCCAAGATCTTGCTTAACAATGATGAGCCGCATACTGCTATTTTAAATATCGGTACCGAGCCTAATAAGGGCAGTGCCTTAGTGCGTGAGGCTAAGGCCTTAATTGAAAATGATCCGCTCTTATTCTCAGATGGCTTTTTAGAGTCCAACCGTCTATTTTGTGGTGATACCGACATCATCATAACCGATGGCTTTACTGGCAATGTGGCGCTAAAGGCTGCAGAAGGTGTGGCTAAGATCTTTGCTGAAGGCCCTACCTTTAAGCGCATTTTAGCCAGAATGTCCTGGCCTAGCTGGCTTATTCCTTGGCAATATAACGGATCGCTTTTACTAGGGGTTAATGGCATTATAGTAAAAAGCCATGCTGATGCCCCCGAGCAGGCCTTAGCCGTAGCCATGGTAGAGGCTGCCCGTTCTGCAAAATCATCACTGCTACAAAGCATGAAAGATGATGAGTTACTTAAGGCGTGATCTGGCGATCTTTATTGAATGTTGCAGAATTTGTTAAAATAGTCTAATAACTAGTCAAAATTACTACAGTGGGGATCCCCTTGTTCACTAGAATCCTTGGAACCGGCAGCTATCTTCCGGAACAGATCCGTACTAACGCCGATCTTGAAAAGATGGTGGACACATCCGATGAATGGATTGTGGAGCGTACCGGCATTCATGAGCGTCGTATTGCAGCCCCAGATGAAACTGCATCCTCAATGGGCTTTGAAGCTGCCAAAAAGGCAATCGAGGCTGCAGGCCTCAAACCATCTGATATAGGTGCTGTGATCTGTGCTACTACCTCAGCAGAATATGCCTTCCCGTCAGCAGCTTGTGAAATCGCAGGACTTCTGGGAATTTCAAATATTCCGGCATTTGATCTAGCGGCGGCATGCTCGGGCTTTACCTACGGCTATGCTATGGCCCATTCGATGATCATGTCGGGGATGGCCAATAATATTTTAGTAGTGGCATCTGATCTGATGTCCCGTGCCTGCGATCCTACCGACAGAACCACCATCGTGTTATTTGGTGATGGTGCTGGTGCCTGTGTGCTGGGAAAATCAGAAGAGATGGGAACTTTAGCGGTTAATATGTCATCAGATCCAGCCTACGGTCCGCTACTTACTCTGCACAATCCTACTCGTGGTGGCGACGATGCATCCTCCTCATATTTATATATGAAGGGTAATGATGTTTTCCGTCATGCCGTGGTGTGCCTATCACGTCTTGTAACTGATACCTTAAAGCTTGGTAATGTGGATGCCTCAGAGCTTGATTATCTGGTGCCGCATCAGGCCAATCTGCGAATTATCGCTGCTACTGCCAAAAAGCTTGGTATGGATATGTCGCATGTTATATTGACTCTTGATAAGCACGGTAATACCTCAGCCCCATCCGTGGCGCTAGCTTTAGATGAGGGCATTAGATCAGGTCGTATCAAGCGTGGTGATCTCATTCTGCTTGAATCCTTTGGCGGTGGGTTTACCTCAGGTTCTGCTTTATTGCGTTATTAATTCTTTTTAAGCTGTGCTCTTTTGCATGGCTTTTATCCAATTTAATCACAGAGGAGTGCGCTTAAGCGCGAATATTTTATGAAGAAATATGCTGCAGTATTCCCAGGTCAGGGCTCTCAGAGCGTAGGCATGTTTGCAACTTTCATGGATGATGCCATTGTTGCAAAAACCTTTGATGAGGCCAACGAGGCCTTAGGCTATGATCTTAAAAACGTAGTTTTAAATGGACCTGAGGCAGAGCTTAATCGCACTGAGATCACTCAGCCTGCAATATTGACTGCATCAGTTGCCGCCTTCCGCGCCTTGATGAGCAAGGTTGAGGAAAAGCCTGCTTTCGTTGCAGGTCACTCCTTAGGTGAGTATTCTGCCTTAGTTGCAGCCGGTGTTTTAGATTTTAAAGATGCTGTACGTTTGGTGCGTCTGCGTGGTCAGGCCATGCAGGAGGCTGTGCCTCAAGGTGAAGGTGCTATGGCAGCAGTACTTGGGCTTGAGGATGAGGTTATTATCGAGGTGTGCAAGGAAGCATCAGTCGCAGGTGGCGTCTGGGCTGCCAATTTCAATACCCCAGGTCAGGTGGTAATTTCTGGCACTGCTGCAGGTGTTGCTAAGGCCTCTGAAATTTTTGCGCAAAAGGGTGCCCGTAAGGTTGTACCTTTAGCAGTCTCTGCTCCATCTCACTGCCCACTTATGCAAAGCGCTGCCGATCGCTTGCAACAGGCTTTAGCTGAAATCACCGTAAATGATGCCCAGATCCCTGTATACTCAAATGCCTTTGCTAAGGCCGAGACTTCAAAGGATGAAATCATCAAGGCTTTAGTCTTGCAGTTAACAGGTCCTGTACGTTGGGTTGAAACTGTTAATCAGATGAAGGCAGATGGTGCTGAGCTTTTAATCGAGTGCGGTCCTAATAAAGTGCTATCTGGCATGCTCCGTCGTATTGATAGAAGCTTAGCTGCAGCTAATGTCTTAGATCCTGATTCTCTTAATAAGGCACTTGAGAGCCTGGCATAATTTAGGGAGTTAATATGTTTAATCTTGATATGACCGGTAAGTTGGTATTAGTTACCGGTGCATCTCGTGGTATTGGCAAGGCCATTGCCGAGGAATTTGCATCCCACGGTGCAATTGTGTGTGGTACTGCCACCTCAGATGCAGGCGCTGCCGCAATTACCGAGTATCTAAACGGCAAGGGTGAAGGCTATGTCATGAACGGCCTTGATAATGCATCTGTTGATGCCTTATTCTCCGCAGTCGAAGAGAAGCACGGTACCTGCCCAGATATTCTCATCAATAACGCCGGTATCACCCGTGATACCTTGATGATGCGTATGAAGGATGAGGACTGGAACGATGTTTTGCAGTGCAACCTTACCGCTCAGGCCCGTCTTGCCAAGCTCTGCTCTGCCAAAATGATGAAAAAGCGCTCAGGCAGAATTATCTCCATCTCATCAATCGTAGGAGAGACTGGCAATGCCGGACAGTGCAATTATGCAGCCGCCAAAGCTGGTCTAATTGGCTTTTCAAAATCACTTGCTAAGGAAGTAGCATCTCGTGGCATTACCGTAAACTGCATCGCCCCAGGCTTTGTGGCTACTGATATGACTGCAGCTTTAAAGCCTGAGCAGCTTAAGGCCTGGACTGATACTATTCCCTTAAAGAGAGCAGCTACTGCCTCTGATATTGCAGGTGCTGCCTTATTTTTAGCCTCAGATCTTGCATCTTATATCACCGGTACCGTCATTGACGTTAACGGCGGACTGTATTGCGTCTGATAAATTGGTGGTTTTGCTCAAAGTTTTATGACAGATAGCGCAAAAATCAATGACAGCACGCTACCAAACTACGAGCAAAACATATATAATTAGCATAACTTTTGTGTTACAAGCATAGGGCTTGTACTTTTAATGGTAGAGGACAGATATCTGCGCTTTGGCGTCAGAACTGATCAAGGAAACAAATGAGCAACAGTATTGAAGAACGTGTTAAGAAGATTATTGTCGACCAGCTTTGTGTCAAGCCTGAGGATGTAGTTCCTGCTGCATCTTTCGTGGATGATCTTGGTGCTGATTCACTGGATACCGTCGAGCTCGTAATGGCACTTGAGGAAGAGTTCAAGACCGAGATCCCTGACGAGGAAGCCGAGAAGATCAACACTGTTCAGGCTGCCATCGATTACATCGAGAAGCATCAGGACGACGAGAAATAATTAATTCTCATGGGCGGGGTGACCCGCCTTAAACTTTTTTTAGAGGGAGAAGCTTTTACTTCTCCGTCTTTGTATTTGAATATTGAATTTTTTGGAGACTTTGACGGTGCAAAATCGCAGGGTAGTAGTAACCGGTTTAGGAATGTTGAGTCCGGTCGGAAATACGGCTGAGGAATCATGGAAGAACCTCTTGGCCGGCAAGAGCGGCATCAGCCCCATTGAGCATTTTGATGTCACTGAATTCCCAGTGAAAATCGCAGGTACTGTCAAGGGCTTTAAGGCTGAAGACTGGGGTATTAACGGCAAGGATCAGCGTAAGATGGATGAATTCATCCAGTACGGTATTGCCGCAGGTTTAATGGCTCTTGAGGACAGCGGTCTTGAGATCACTGATGAAAACCGTAACCGTATCGGTACCATGATTGGATCTGGTATCGGTGGCTTAACCTTGATTGAAAAGAATATCAATGGCTTGGCAGCTCGTGGCTTTAAGGGCATTTCTCCTTTCTTCGTACCCTCAACCATCATCAACATGGTTTCAGGTCAGCTATCAATTATGAAGGGCCTGCGCGGTCCTAACCTTTCCACCGTTACCGCTTGTGCTACCGGTACTCACGCTATCGGCATGTCCGCTCGTCTCATCGCTTACGGCGATGCGGATGTGATGGTTTGCGGTGGCTCTGAGAAGGCCTCTACTCCTATGGGTATAGGCGGATTCTCTGCCTTAAAGGCACTCTCTCATCGTAATGAGGATCCTACTCATGCCTCCCGTCCTTGGGACAAGGATCGCGACGGCTTCATCCTAGGTGATGGTGCTGGCGTGATGGTACTTGAAGAGTACGAGCATGCCAAGGCACGTGGTGCTAAGATCTATGCTGAACTTGCAGGCTTTGGTATGTCCGGTGATGCCTTCCACATGACCGCTACCCCTGAAAACGGTGAAGGTGCAGTACGCTCCATCCGTCATGCGCTGCAGGATGCTGGTATTGAGCCTGAGAGAGTTAACTATATCAACGCTCACGGTACTTCAACTCACGTAGGTGATCTCTCTGAGTTGCGTGCGGTCAAGTCAATCTGGGGCGATGCTCCTGCTAATACCTGCATGAGCTCCACGAAATCCATGACCGGTCACTTGCTCGGTGCTGCAGGTGCCATTGAAGCAGTGATCACTGTGCTCGCAATTCGCGATCAGATTTGTCCTCCTACCATCAACCTTGAAAATCCAGAAGATGAGGTGGGTGATTTTAATCTGGTGCCTAATGTTGCCCAGAAGCACGACATCGAATATGCGCTGTCAAATAACTTTGGTTTCGGTGGCACTAACGGTTCACTCGTGTTCAAGCGCATGTAAGCTAGGATTTAAAAAAATGGGATCCTTGCGGGTCCCTTTTTTTATTCTAGAAAAGATAGAAAGGCTCTATCTTCTCTTTGATGTCACTTTGACGTACCGGCCCAAAATAACGGCTGTCATAGGATCTTGGAGAGGATGTCGCCAGAATATATTCATCGGCACTTAAGTTGCGCTCAATTCTTATAGCTGGCATGCTGTTGCCAGATCCGTCAAAGCGTCTAGGGGCAGTTCCCTGCATCAGCACTCCGTTTATCATGATCCCATTGTGATCAATTCGTGCCAAGTCTCCTGGCATGCCGATCATTTTCTTGCCTATGGGTGATGAGCCTGCAGGACAGCTACCGTAGCCTACATAGCCTCTTTTTTTGGCGGTAGTGGCGATGCCCTCGGGAAGACAGCTTAGGACATAATCGTTGCGCAGAGGTCTTTCAGCCTTGGTTTTATAGATCCCTTGAGGCATTGAGGAGGTGAGATTTATCCAGATCCCGGATGTGGATAAAACGAGCTCGAGCGCTACAGAAAAGCTTACCACCGTAGCCGTAAGCTTAAGAAATTTCTTTATCGACATTTATGCTCCAGATTTGCTTGTACGACGCCTGAAATTTTAGCTGACGTCATGGAGCATATAATACTCTATCTGCAGCGTATGATACAGACAGAGTAAAGAAAAAAATCACTTGTATAACAAGTAATTAGTTGTCAGTTAGCATGTTTATTGCATCAGCTGTGGCTTTTCTGTTCTTAAGTGCAGTTTCGCCCATCACTTTGATCACTTCAATAAACAGCAGATCGATAATAAAGAATACGGTAAGACGGGAATCGGCGTAGCCTGAGGTCAGATCGGACTCATGTACCGAGTGCATGACTGCAGTGTCGCACAGTTCACCAAGCTCTGAATTTGAATCTGAGGTAATGGCAGCCATCTTAGGATTACGGGTCTTGGCAAGGTGCGCGGCCTTATTTATCTCCATGGTTTTACCGGAGGTTGAAATAAAGATGCACAGATCATCACGGGTAACTAGCGATGCATGCATCATCATATCGTGAGAGTCGGTGGCATTTACGGTATTGATACCAAGACGAGTAAATTTACGGGCAGCATCACGGGCGATGAAACCTGAGGCTCCGATACCAAAGAAGAACACCCTCTTGCAGCTTATGATATAGCGGACGAGATTACGTACTGCAGAAAAATCAAGCTCGTGGGAGCTTTGGGTAAGCATAGTTACGTTTAACTGCAACAGCTTTTGGGCAGTGATCTCACAGGAGTCCTTTAAATCAATAGAAGGGGTGAGTAGGGAATTGGAGCTATCCTGTGCACCAAGATCCTGTGCCAACGCAATCTTAAAATCTTTAAGGGTCTCAAAGTCAAATTTGCGGGCAAAGCGGGTGACCGTTGCATGAGAGACATTACAGGCATCAGAAATCTCAGAAATAGATGAGGAGCAGGCCTGAGTACCAAACTTTAAAAAATACTCGATTAGTCTGCGATCTGATTTTGAAAGCTTGATCCTAGGATCGTTAAGTTTCTTTAATATAGTCATACTGTTTTTAAGCTTACTTGCACTTCTACCTGTATCTTTATTGATTTTCCCCATCCCTTAGGGGTAGCTGTTATTATATGTTATAAAATTTCAAAAAAAATAGGTTAGATCAAGAAAAAATGTAAAATGAACAAGCTTTTCATCAAAAAATGATAAGCTTTTAAAAAAAATCTTAGGAATTTAAATAATTACAGAATTTTCAGAAATAGGTGTTTCGGCAAAAATTTTCTTTTGTCATGAAAAAATCTTTAGATTTTCATAAATTGCCTTAGGACTTAGGATCATGCTTTCTATGTCTCTGCGGTAGGGCGGATATTATCCTCTCCCCTTCTTTTTTGACACTTTCCTTGGCAGTTGATAAAAGCTCTTCTGATGTTTTTACAGCTCTTTCTAGTTGTTGCCTGCCACGCTCTATGGTTTTACTGCCAAGAGCATGGGCCTTATTTGCAACCTTGCAGGCATCCTCGGAAGATAGCCCTGCAACAACTCCTGCAATAGCAATCCCTTTTTCAATCTTAGTTCCATCGCCTTTGATGATTTTATAGGCATCATCACAGGTGCCTATGGTTTGGGCTGCTTTTGCAGCAAGGACTGCTGCCTTTATAAGACCTCCTGCTGGATGGACGCTTGCAGCCGTTGTGGCGACATCAAGAAGCTTGCCATTATTTATATGGCGTAGTGTAAGACCTGCAGTAATGGTGGCAGCGGCAACACCGCCTGCTGCTATAAAGCCTGCTTTTTTAACCTGCGAGCTGTTTTTAACGCCTATGCTGCACCAGGTGGCAAAATGCTCACAGTTGTCATTTAGCAAATTGTAATGGCGCTCACCAAGACGGGAGCGGGCACGCTCCACTATTTCTCCGCGTGAAAAGGGCAGATCTCCTTTATAGCTTACGGTCTTTATCAGTGCGCCTTCTGCAAACTGCTCAAGTGTGTATTCATTAACTCCATCTTTGGTTTTAGCAATTACCATTCCCTGTCCGCAGTAGATCCCGTGGTGGGTATAGCCTATGCGGGAGACCTTGATGTGATCTCCTAAATAAAGACGGTTTTGGGTGCGTACTTGAGTTTTATCCATAGCTTGTAATAGCTTTATTCTATCCCTTAAAAATTAACATCAATAAAGAAAATTTACGCGTAAAAATTAGGGTTAATAGTGCTAAAATTCTACCCTGTTAAAAACGGATTGTATTTCGTTAACACAGATCCGGCATGGCCGGTTAAATTAATAAATTTCGGTAAAATTCATGGAATTTAAGACCTCCAACAACGGCATGATGATTGACCTTTATGAGCTCACCATGTCAAATGGCTTCTTTGCCAGTGGTAAAGCTAATACTCGTGCAGTATTCGATCTCTTCTATCGTCATAATCCTGATCAGGGTGGTTTTGCCATCTTTGCAGGACTAGGTCAGGCCCTTGATTGGATAAAGCAACTACATTTTACCCCTGATGATATTGCTTACCTGAAATCTCTGAATATATTTCGTGATGATTTTTTGGAGTATCTCTCCAATTTCAAATTCAAGGGGAATGTGTTTGCCTTTGATGAAGGCACTATCATGTATCCAAATGAGCCGGTGATTTCCATCCATGGCACTATTGTTGAGTGCATGCTTTTAGAAACTGCGCTTTTGACCATGATAAATCACCAGTCATTAATTGCAACCAAAGCCCGCCGTATGGTGCGTGCTGCGCAGGGGCGTCCCATTGCCGATTTTGGTGCTCGCCGTGCCCATAATATCGGTGCAGCCCTTTATGGTGCCCGTGCAGCCTATATCGGCGGTTGCGTGGCCACCTCAACTTTGCAGGCTGCCGAAATGTTTAATATTCCTGCAACCGGCACCATGGCTCATAGCTGGGTGATGTCCTTTGATGATGAGTATGAGGCCTTCAAGGCTTATGCTGAGGAATATCCTGACAATACCGTTTTGCTCATCGATACCTATGATGTGATGCGCTCGGGGCTCCCCAACGCCATCAAGCTTGCCCACGAGTTTTTAGAGACAAAGGGCAAGAGACTTAAGGGCGTGCGCATTGACTCAGGAGATCTGGCCTATCTATCTAAGAAGATCCGTAAGGTATTAGACAGTGAGGGACTACAGGGCACTAATATCGTGGTGACCAACAGCCTAGATGAAAATACCATCTCCTCACTTTTAATTCAGGAGGCCAAGGTCGACAGCTTCGGTATAGGTGAGCGTCTCATCACTGCCATGTCGGATCCTATCTTAGGTGGTGTCTATAAGATGGCAGCTATCGAGTGTGATGGTGAGATGAAGCCTAGGATCAAGGTTTCAGAGACTGCCGAGAAGATCACCAACCCCGGCATTAAGCAGGTATGGCGTGTATATAACCGTGATCATAAAGCCGTTGCAGATCTGATCGCAGGAGTTGATGAGGAGATAAGCTTTGAGCATCCTTTCCACTATATCGATCCAGTAAATCCTTGGCGTGATCGTGCCTTTACCTCAGAGTTTAGCGCAAGACCTCTGCAACATCTGTATATCAAGGATGGCGAACAGGTAAGGCAGCAACCACCGCTTTGTGAGATAAGACAGTATGTGACCGAGCAGCTTCGCAATGAGATCTGGGATGAGGAGCAACGCTTTGAAAATCCGCATATCCATTTCCTCGATATGACTCCTAAGTACTTCTCCATGAAGCAGCACCTTTTAGAGAGCATGCGTGAGAAGGTGGCAAGAATAGCCGATCGCCTCGAGCATCAGTAAGGTGAAAAAGGCAGAGCTTAAAAATTTAGGGAGGTTTAACCTCCCTTTTTTAAATCTAGCATCTAGGTCTTTGTAGCATGGCGGTGATCTTAAGCGTAAGCGAGCGCGGAATAAAGTTTACTATGCGCATAAGACAGCTCAGCCATAATGGCATAGCACCAAAGCTCTGACGTCTGCCGTGCATCATGGCATCGTATCCTGCCTTCGCTGTTTTTTTTGCAGATGCGGTAAATAATGCCGCAACCTTTGATGACTGCAGTCTTGAGGCCTTTAAAAAGCCGGTATTTAAGGGACCTGGATAGAGGGTGGTGACGGTGATATCAGTGCCTTTACACTCCTCACTTATTGCCTGGGAGAGGGACGAAATATAAGCCTTGGATGCATAATAGATAGCCATATAGGGACCAGGCATAAGGGCAGCAATTGATGCTACATTTAAAATACGGCCATGTCCTATTTTTTTCATGTCATTAAGAAAAAGCCTAGTAAGGTAGGTAGGGGAATAGATATCAAGGGTTAAAAGGTTATCTATTGCCTGAGGATCCTCCTTACTAAACTCACCACAGCAGCCAACTGCAGCATTATTTATAAGACAGTCAACCTGAAGATTTAGTTTTTTAACCTCATCATAAAGAGATTGTGCACTATCTTTTAATGAGAGATCACAGACTATCACATAGGCTTTAATTGCAAATTCTGCCTCAAGCTTATTTTTAATCTTTAAAAGCTCTTCCTTGCTACGGGATACCAAGATGAGATCGCCGCCATTTGCCGCATGTAATTTTGCAAATTCCAGTCCTAATCCTCGTGAAGCTCCGGTTACCAGCATTAAACTCATAGTCGATCCTGCGCTTAAATAAGCCTTTTTTAAATATAGCCGTGGATTTTGTGAAAGAAAATTTTAAAAATTACTTGCACAACGTGAATAATTCAGTATAATGCACACCGTTGAATTTATTCAACTTAGGCCGGGTCGTTAGCTCAGTCGGTAGAGCAGCGGACTTTTAATCCGTTGGTCGAGAGTTCGAATCTCTCACGACCCACCAGCCTTGATTTTTGAAGAAGTGGGTTGTTAGCTCAGTTGGTAGAGCAGCGGACTCTTAATCCGTTGGTCGCGGGTTCGACCCCCTCACAACCCACCACTATATTGGACGCTTAGCTCAGTTTGGTTAGAGCATCTGCCTTACAAGCAGAGGGTCACAGGTTCGAGTCCCGTAGCGTCCACCAAAACAAAATATAGTGGGTTGTTAGCTCAGTTGGTAGAGCAGCGGACTCTTAATCCGTTGGTCGCGGGTTCGACCCCCTCACAACCCACCACTATATTGGACGCTTAGCTCAGTTTGGTTAGAGCATCTGCCTTACAAGCAGAGGGTCACAGGTTCGAGTCCCGTAGCGTCCACCATCCTATTCTCCCTTTCGTTTCAAATCTAATACTTAACTCTTTCATTGTGTTCAGCTTTTAGGCATTTTTACATTTTTTTTCGCGTCACATTGCATATTGTTGTCACTTCGTGCATAATGAAGCGCTTATAAATGCGCCTTTAGGCGCTTTTTGCTTTTCTAATAACTAGATTTTTGCTTTGGAGCATTGTTGTGAACATCAAGGGTGATATTACCGGTGGCTTGACTGCAGGCGTGGTTGCACTGCCATTGTGTCTTGCATTCGGTATTGCCAGTGGCTTAGGTGCTGCAGCTGGCTTATACGGCGCCATTATTTTAAGTTTCTTTGCCGCAGTCTTTGGCGGTACTAAGACTCAGATCTCAGGCCCTACCGGTCCTATGACCGTGGTTACGGCCTCAGTGGTGGTAGCTGTAGGTGGAGATATTGCACTTATTGGCTGTGTATTTGCTTTGGCAGGTATCTTGCAGATAGTATTTGGCTTTTTGCGCCTAGGACGCCTTATTCGCTTTATCCCATATTCTGTAACCTCAGGCTTTATGAATGGTGTAGGTCTCATCATCATCCTGTTGCAGTTAGCCCCTATGTTAGGTGGTGAGTCCCCTAAGGGCCCTGTCGATGGAATCATGTGCCTGCCTTCAATTGATATTAACTATGCATCCTTAGCCTTAGGTGTGGCAGCTTTGGCTATCATCTTTTTAACTCCCAAAAAGATCAGCTCCATCATCCCAGCTCCCCTTCTTGCTTTGATTGTCCTGTCCATCATCTCCTACTATATGGGCCTTGATGTGGCCGTGATCGGTGAGGTTCCAAGCGGCCTGCCTGATTTCCATATCCCGCAGTTTACCTTTGATCATGCCTTAACCATCTTTGGCTATGGTCTGACTTTGGCAATTTTAGGTTGCATCGATTCACTTTTGACCTCATTAATTGCTGACTCTTTAACTAAGACTAAGCACAATCCTAATCGTGAGCTCATAGGTCAAGGTATAGGTAACGGCCTGTGCGGCTTCTTTGGTGGCTTGGTCGGTGCCGGTGCTACTATGCGTACCGTTACCAATATTAAATTAGGCGGTAATTCAAGACTATCAGGTGTGGTAAGCTCCTTATTCTTAGTATCAGTACTGCTTGCCTTCCATGACTTAGTTGCCTTTGTTCCAGTTGCCGTGCTCTCAGGTATTCTAATTAAGGTTGGTATCGATATCTTTGACTACCGTCTTTTAAAGCAGCTTAAGGTTTTAAATAAGACCGATCTTGCGCTCATGGTTTTGGTCTTCCTCTTAACTGTGTTCGTAAATTTGATCTTCGCAGTTGCAGTAGGCGTAGTGGTGGCAGTAATTTCTCATGTAGTTGCCTCAAGCAAGATGAGCAAGGAAGAGCGTACTTGCACTTTTGATATTAATAATGAAAAGAATGTCACCGTAGCCAAGCTCTCTGGACCGCTTTATTTTGGTACTAGCTCTAATATGGCCTTTAAGTTTGCCAAAGCTGAGGGCAAGAAGATTATTTTAGATATCACTGGGGTAAACATGCTCGATGTTTCTGGTATCTACGCTTTTGAGGATGAAATCGAGGTTAAGCGTTCATTAGGTGCTGAAGTTTCATTAGTTGCACGTGATGATCAAGAGCTTATGTCCATGCGTGCTAAGGTGGGATCTGATAGAGTGTTTAGTAATTTAGATGAGGCCTTAAAAAAGGCTTTGGCTAAATTCTAACCTTTAATCTCTTCTTTATAAAACGGGCACGGTTATCACTGTGCCCGTGCTGTCTTTGCAATGTTAACTGTCATTTTTACCTTTTCTGTGTGATTTATCACATTATCTAACCTTTTAGATCTGGTTGTCCTGCGCTAAAACTGAGCATTAGCGTGCCCATAATTTTCCATTTCGATCACAGAGCGGGAATATTGGATCAATTTAAAGCAAGCACCGATGTAAATGCTATAAAAAGGCTAAAGAAAGCAAAAAAATTATTACAAAGGACAGGGCTATGGATGCTTTTATTGAAAGCCGCGATGCAGTCAATGCATGGTTAGAGCGCTTTGGGGTTAAGTTTGGCATTTACAAAAATGGAACATTCAAGGAGCAGCTCTTTCCTTATGATTCAATTCCCCGTGTGATAACTCATGATGACTGGAAATCATTAGAAAAAGGACTTATACAGCGTGCTAAGGCCCTAAATGAGTTCATCTTTGATGTCTATCATGACAAAAAGATTGTAAACGACGGGGTGATCCCTCCTGAGTTTGTATTCTCCTCTAAGGGCTATTTGCATGAGTGTGAGGGAGTAAGTCCGTCAAAATCAATCTATGCGCATATTGCAGGTATTGATCTCGTCCAAGCACAAAGTGGTGAGTGGGTGATATTAGAGGATAACCTTAGGATCCCCTCAGGTGCCTCCTATCCTATGATTGCCCGCCAGGTGGTGCGCAAGGTATGCCCGTCACTTTTTCATGATCAGGTGATATTAGATAACCGTAACTATGGCAGTATGCTAAAAGAGATGATGGATCACGTCAATGTAAACGGCGGACTCAATATCATCTTTACGCCAGGACGCTTTAATTCTGCGTATTTTGAGCATTCATATCTTGCAGAAAAATCAGGAGCTACGCTTGCATACCCAGGTGAGATAGTTGTTGAAAATGATCATACCTATTATCTGGGAATGCAGGGTAAGAAGGAGCTTGTAGGCTGTATCTACCGCCGTGTCTCTGATGAGTATATGGATCCTAATACCTTTAACGCAGAATCCTTAATCGGTATTCCAAACCTCATGCAATCCTATGCTCGTGGCAATGTAGCTATCGTCAATGCTCTAGGCAACGGCGTTGCCGATGACAAGGGTATCTATTACTTCGTACCCAAGATGATCAAATACTATTTAAACGAAGAGCCTATATTGCACAACGCACCTACCTATCTGCCTTTTTATAAGGAGGATTACGCCTACATTTTAAGTAACCTCTCCAAGCTTGTGATTAAGGATGTGAGCGAGGCCGGCGGTTACGGTGTGGTATTTGGCCGTGATTTGGATGATGAAAAGCTTAAAGAGCTCAAAGATCTGATCGTAAAAGATCCAAGACGCTTTATTGCCCAGGAGGTTATCAACTTCAAAGATCTTGAGATCTACGATGAAAACACTTCACAGAAGGTAATGCGTAAGGCTGATCTAAGAGCCTTCGTCGTAAGTGGAGCTGAGACTAAGGTCTGGGCCAGCGGTCTTACCCGTTTTTCACGTGATCCTAACTCCTTTGTCGTCAACTCCTCTCAAGGCGGTGGCTTTAAGGATACCTGGGTTATGGGAATTTAATATAAAAGAGGGAACAGCAAGATGTGTGAATTAGCCATATCAGAAAACGGCGCTAATAGACTTTATTGGCTTGGCCGCTATACCGAGCGTGCTTATCTGTCACTGCATATGTTACGCAGATACTTTGATCTCTATTTAGATGGCAATCAGCTTGAGGTTTTAGACTACGAGCGCAAGTTTGGTCGTGAGCTTAAGGGGGAGTTAAGCTTTGAGGACTTTGCCTCCCTTTATATCTTCGATAAGAGCAATGAAAGCTCCATTATGTCTATATTAACTGGAGCTAATGACAATGCCATCTTGCTACGCGAGATCATCAAATCCGAGTCTTTATCCTATATTCAGATGTCAATCTGCCTATTAGAAAAGCTCTTAGGCTCTGATAAGGAGATCACAGTGACCTCTTTGCAGAAGGTTACTGATTATCTTTTGGCCTTCTTTGGCTCAATTGAGGAGCGTCTATTTTGCGATAGAGCTTTGGCCTTTGTACGCTATGGCCGCTGTGTGGAAAGCCTTGATATGCATATGCGCTTTGATTACGACTTTGAGTCAGTGCGTGATATCTTTGAGCGCATGCTCAGGTGGATTGAAATTGACAAGTCTGTTATCAATCAAAATTCACTTGAGAAATTTAATATGCTTTTAAGCAAGGACAGCTATGCAATTGATGATCCTGCCTACAAGAATGTAATGCTTGAGACCGTCAATTCACTGGTTATTTTATAGCCATGTATGCCTCACGCGAGTTTGTCTACAGCTATCAGAATATGGTGACAACAGATCATGCGGTAACTAAGCATTATCTGTTGTTGCGCTGCCTGCCCTTTGTCAATGATTTTCAGAATTTAATTGAATCTCATTGCATAAGCCTAGGCTTTGATGAGTTTAAACAGGGACAGGACTCCTTTGGCAATACTATCTGTTATGGGGGTACTCTAAGCTCCCATAGGAGCTTGAGCTGGCAGAGCCTTGGGATAGTAAGACAGTCACCCTACAGCATTGCTGCAAAAAAAGATGACTATATCTACCGCTATAGCTCTGCGCTCTGCGAGCTCTCAGGGCTGCTTAAGGATTTTGCCGCGACGTTAAGCCCTCCTGTGGATCCTTATGATCAGGCCTTCTATCTTACCGAGGCTGTGTTTAAGGCCCTGCAGTATAAAAGTTGTGTAACTGATGTTAAAACTACTGCAGCAGAGGCTTTGGCTTTGGGATCTGGTGTATGTCAGGATTTTGCGCATGTGTTAATTGCCTTGTGCCGTATGTATCATCTTCCTGCACGCTATGTAAACGGACTTATTGCAGGGGATGGGCAGACGCATGCCTGGGTTGAAATTTTAATTAAAAATAAGTGGTACGGATTTGATCCTACCCATAATAAAAAAATCGAGTACGGCTACATCAAGCTCTCCCATGGGCGTGATGCTAACGACTGTCCCGTCTGCCGTGGAGTATTCACGGGGCATGCGACACAGCAGATGTCCGTACATGTATTAGTTGGGGAACTATGATTAAAGATGTATATAGTGCCGAGCTTCCGGTAGGGGAGAGACTTCTTATAAAGAAGAATGTCCTACAAGGCGGAAGTTCCCACAAACGTTTTTGTGTGGTAACTGGCACCCATGGCGATGAGCTTGAGGGACAATATGTAGCCTTTAGGCTCAATCAGCTGTTATCAGCAAACCTTGATAAATTAGATGGCACAGTTGAAATATACCCGGCCTTAAATCCTTTGGGAATTGATTCCATCTCCCGCGGTATTCCTAATTTTGATATCGATATGAACCGTATCTTCCCAGGATCACTGCAGGGATCAATGACGGAGGCAGCTGCACACTATATTGTTGAGGATCTAAGCGGGGCAGACATTGTGATCGATATTCACTCAAGCAATATCTTTTTGCGTGAGGTGCCACAGGTTCGTATCAATGTAAATCTGCAGGCAACCTTAGTCCCGCTTGCAAAGCTCCTTAACATGGATTTTATCTGGGTGCATGAGGCCGCAACCGTGCTTGAATCAACACTTGCCCATTCCTTAAATATCATTGGCACCAAGACTTTAGTAGTTGAAATGGGCGTTGGTATGCGCATCAACCACAGCTGCTGCAATCAGTTAATAGACGGTATTTTCAATCTTTTATCAAAGCTTGGGATGTGGAAGGGCGAGACTGTTGCCTCGGTTAAAGATCCGGTGTTATCTGTAGGTGATGCCGTAAGCTTTGTAAATGCTAAAAAGTCAGGCGTATTTATTACCGAGAGCCGTACCAACACCATGGTTAAAAAAGGTGACTGCATCGGTATGATCGTAAGCTCGCTTACAGGTGAGGTCTTAGACGAAGTTCAGGCCCCAGATGATGGCCTCATGTTTACCTTAAGAGCATATCCTGTCGTTTATGAAGGATCACTGCTTGCCCGTATTCACAAGTTTGATAAACAGGTGCAGTTATGAAAAAGGAAGTTCTGTATTCATTGAAATCTCCTTTTCGTGACGATTTCAAAATTTTAGGCTATACCTTCGGCCAAGGAAGCAAGGCGCTAGCTATTGTTGGAGCACTGCGTGGAGATGAGATCTCACAGCAGTATATTGCCTCGCAGGTGGTGCGTGAATTAAGTGAGCTTGAAAGCCATGGCCTTATTGCCAAAGATATTTCAATTACCGTGATCCCAAGTGCCAATCCCTTTTCTATGAATATAGGCAAGAGATTTTGGGCCATGGACGATACGGATATCAACCGTATGTTCCCAGGCTACAGCGAGGGTGAAACCACGCAGAGAATTGCTGCAGGACTTTTTAATGCTCTAGAGGGCTTTGAGTATGGCATACAGTTAGCATCCTTTTATATGCCTGGAGATTTTATTCCGCATGTAAGGATCATTAAAACAGTACTTGATTATGCCGATGAGGGTAAGGACTTTGGTCTTCCTTATGTATCGGTATGTGAGCCCTCTCCCTTTGATACCACGCTTTTAAACTACAACTGGCAGATTTGGAATACCAAGGCCTTCTCCTTATACGGCGGTAACAGCCAGAAGATTGAGGGCCTAATCTGCAAAAATCAAGTAAATGCCATTTTGCGCTTTATGATCAAGAAGGGTTTTATTAATAAGCGCTCCTATGATCCTGCTACTGTCTCTGAGATCATCAACGAAAAGGATCTGAAGTTGGTACAGGCACCATCTGCTGGTATCTTCTATAAAAAGAAGAATGCCGGTGATTTTGTGCGTAAGGGCGATGAGCTGGGGCGTATTATTGATCCATATGAGGGCAATCTTAAGGCCAGACTCTATGCTTATGTGGATGGAATAATGTTTTTTACGCATGATTCTCCGCTTACATTGCAGAATACACCGTTGTTTAAAATCTATGGTGCCTAAGCTTTAAAAACAGCAGTCTATATGACAATTATTTGAAATATAGACTGTTTTTCCTTGTTATCTTGCCTTTTAAAACTACACATTCCTTTTTTTGACTTTCTCTTTTTGCTAAAGCTTTTTGCTTTTTTTTTCAAAAGCCCCAAAAAAAGTCATCTGCACCAAAAATAGACATTTTCCAAATTAAGCTTTATTATTTCCTGCAAATTAATCTACCGCTCCTGCCTTTTTAAAGCAGGATTTGGTTTAAAACAATAAGCCTGAATTTAGGCATTACTACAACAGGAAAATTTTTATGACTACCAAGATTGGTATTTACGGCTACGGCAATTTAGGCCGCGGAGTTGAGCTTGCAGTAAATGCGGCCCAAGATATGGAGCTTGTTGCTGTTTTCACAAGACGCGATCCTGCTTCTTTAAAGATTGCATCAGCAGGTGTAGAGGTTGCAAGCGTCAATGATATTGCATCTTTTAAGGATAAGATCGATGTCTTGATCCTTTGTGGTGGTAGTGCAACTGATCTGCCAGTGCAGACTCCCGAGCTTGCTAAGATGTTTAACGTCATCGACAGCTTTGACACTCATGCCAAGATCCCTGAGCATTTTAATAATGTAGATAAGGCCGCTTGTGACAATAAGCATATTGCTTTAATTTCCGCAGGATGGGATCCGGGTATGTTCTCCTTAAACCGTCTTTATGCCAATGCTATTTTGCCAAACGGCAAAGATTACACCTTCTGGGGCAGGGGCGTAAGTCAGGGACACTCTGATGCTATTCGCCGTATCAAGGGAGTTAAGGATGGCAGACAGTATACCTGCCCAATTGATGAGGCCTTGGACGCTGTAAGATCAGGCTCTAATCCTGAGCTTACCACCCGTCAGAAGCATATCCGCCTTTGCTATGTAGTGTTAGAGGAAGGTGCTGATGCAGCTTTTGTTGAAAATGCCATCAAGACCATGCCTAACTATTTTAGTGACTATGACACCACTGTAAATTTCATCTCCCAAGAGGAGCTTGATAAGAATCATAAGGGCCTACCTCATGGCGGCTTTGTCTTTAGATCAGGTGTCACCGGTGCTAATAATGAGCACAAGCACATTATTGAATACAGTTTAAAGCTTGATTCCAATCCTGAGTTTACTGCCAATGTGATCGTGGCCTACACCAGAGCCATTGCACGTTTGCATAGGGAAGGAACTGTTGGCTGCAAGACTGTTTTCGATATTGCTCCTGCCTACCTCGTACCGCTTAGTGGTGAAGAATTAAGAGCAACTATGCTCTAAAGCGGTATTGCTTGTAAGTTGATAGATCCCCTCTTTCTGAGGGGATCCTCATATGGGGGGCTTCCATAATTTACTGACGATTAATTTGGGGCGCACATTTTAGATAGCCTTAATCTTGATGTCAGTACGATGTTTGATAGAAAAGAAGGGCAATGTGGCGCAGGCTTTTATTTATGCTCTAAAAGCAATCAATGGTGATCATCTTTGCCTTACGTAGCATTGATGCTTTAACCTTTCATCCCGATCATTTTATTCATTGCAGACAAACTGTTATCTACGCGTATGATAGTATTTGTTAATGGGGCTTACGTTATTCACTTCAACTTATGAATTGTTAAGTCTTAATATCAAGGCGTGTCACTAAGATCACCATCGCAGTTGTATATAAATGTATCTTCAAGAGTACTGCAAATGACGGCAAATAAAATTGATTATGCATCCTTAAAGGGGCTTCCTGTAGGTAAAACAGATCTTGGAAAAATATTTGAAAACAACTGTTATTACGTTGATAAAACTCCTTATATAAAAACGGTATTCAAGGACGATACATCAGAGGTATTGTTAATAGCAAGACCAAGACGTTTTGGTAAGTCACTTGCGATGGATACTTTTTATAAATTCCTGCAAGTTAATCCTGAAAATCCTGAAGACACTTCTTTTCAAGACAAAATCTTTAAGAATACAAAAATCTATGCGGACAAGGAATTTTGCCGAGAATTTATGGGCAAGTTCCCGGTTATTTTAATTTCACTTAAAGCAGTAACCGGAGACAATTTTGCTCTTGCACGTAGTAATCTTGCAGGTTTTATTGCAAAAATTGCCAACAGACATGAGTACCTTTTACATAGCTCTATTTTTAACAATGAAGAAAAAAAGCTCTTTTCATTGCTTAAAGATAGTACGAAACTGGAAGTAGCCAAACGCCAATCATATTTAGAGCAATCTCTTTTGACAATGACGGAGATGCTTTATCGTTATTATGGAAAAAAGGTAGTAGTGCTTATCGATGAGTATGATGTGCCAATTGCAAAGTCCTATGAGAAAGGCTACTACGATAAGATGATTGAGCTTATAAGGAATCTTTTCTTAAATGTTTTAAAGGAAAATCCTTATTTACAAAAAGCAGTTTTAACTGGGTGCCTGCGCGTATCAAAGGAAAGCATTTTTACAGGCTTAAATAATCTTAAGATAAATACCGTAACTAATGATAGAGACGAATTTGCAGAATGCATGGGCTTTACTAAGGATGAAGTTAAGACGCTGCTTAGTTATTACCATCTTTCAGATTATGAAGATGTTGTAAAGGATTGGTATGACGGTTATCGTATTTTTAAGAGTGAAATATTTTGTCCGTGGGATGTAATTAACTATTTAAGTGATGCTAAAACTGATCTGGAAAAAGGCAATGATGTATTAGCACCACAAAGCTATTGGTCGGCATCGAGCTCAAACAATGTAATACAGCAATTTATGCCTTATCTTGATGAAAATGAGGCTCTGCGTATGCAGACTTTGTATGATGGTGGGCAGATCGTGTTTCAATTAAATGAACTGCTTAACTATAACGAGATTGGTGATTTTCATCGAGCAAATGATTTTTGGAACTTACTCTTATACACTGGTTACTTAACCTCTGTTAAAAATGAATATTTAGAAGGAAAGGGCACATTCTGTACCGCACGTATTCCAAATAAAGAAATTAGGGAAGCTTTTAATTATTGTATTACCGGATACTATGAGTCAGATCCTGTAAAAACAGTATCAGATAAACTGCTTAATGCCTTTTTTAATGGAGAAAAAAAGCAAATAAGACAGTTAATTGAAAGTAGACTTAAAAACTTTGTTTCACTGCGAGATCTTCATACCAAAGCAAAACCTGAGAACTTTTACCATGGCTTTTTAAATGGTCTTTTTGCAGCTTTATATCCAGACTCCTTTATTGATTATGTCTCTAATACTGATACAGGCGATGGTTATGCAGACATTAAGTTTAGCTCACCTGATCATAGTATCGGTGTTGTAATTGAGCTTAAAAGCACCAAGGATGCGACAAAGCTTGCGCAGCTTGCAGATCAGGCGTTGGACCAAATCAGGGAAAAAAATTATATTGAGACTTTTGTTAATGATGATGATGTGGAAAAAGTCTATTGTTATGGCATAGCCTTTTGCCGTAGACGTTGTCAGGTGCGGTGTGAAGAAAAAAATCTGTAAATAACTCGACTTTCCCTCTTCAAAAGGTGGGGTAAACGTTAAAAATCTTCATTTAATCTTTTCATATCATCTGCATTTGTAAGTAGTCATTTGTTTGAGGTCTCTAAGGAAAAAAAAGCGGTCCCGGAGGACCGCAAAGGTTCAACAAACAAGGAGGTATCACAAAGATCCTTTAAGCCATTAAACCTAAAGCTCTAGGTAATGCCTCTGACAATGCTGGAAGGTAAGTGATCAACAACAGGATCAAAATGAGCATTAGGAAGTAAGGTAACAGCATCTTTGATACTTGTTCAATTCTAAGCTTGGTGATACCGCAACCTACGAAGAGTACCGATCCTACAGGCGGTGTCATAGCGCCGATGCAGAGGTTGTAAATGAGCATGGTGCCAAACTGAATTGAGGTCATGCCAAAGGAGTGGACAATAGGCCAGAAGATGGGCACGAAGATCAAGATAGCAGGGGTCATGTCCATGAACATGCCGATTATCAAAAGCAACACGTTGATAAGAAGCAGGATCACTATCATGTTGTCACTTACTGACAGGATTGCCTTACTGATGGCACCGGGGATACCGGTACGCACCATCACATAGGACATGGCAGTAGATGCGGAGATTAGGAACAGGATCACTGCACTGATCACCGCACTTTCTACTAAGATTTTAATAAAGAGCTTGACGTTTAATGAGCGGTAGCAAAGTGACAGGATGAAGCAGTAGAGCACGCTGACACCTGCAGCCTCAGTAGCCGTAAATACACCGCAAACAATACCGCCGATAACAACCACGATCATAAGCAGGCTTGGGATAGCCTCAACTGAGGTCTTGATCCAAACTGAAAGTGGCTGACCGCCTGATACCTTATAGTTATGACGTTTGGCATAGATATAAGCAACCAGCATGGTGCCTAATCCCATCAATATGCCCGGAACATAGCCTGCCATAAAGAGTGCAGAAATTGAGGTACCGCCAACTACAGTTGCATAGATGATGAAGCCGTTTGATGGTGGAATTAGCATGCCTGATGGAGCTGATGCAATATTTACCGATGCAGCAAAGGCAGGATCATATCCCTCCTTTTTCTGAATGGGGTAGATGCAGCCACCCATGGCAGAGCAGGCAGCAACTGAGGATCCAGAGAGGGCGCCAAAGAGCATATTGCCGACAACGTTAGTCTGGGCAAGAGAGCCTGGAATACGACCAACGAAAAGCTTGGCAAATGCAACTAGCCTGTTGGCAATACCGCCGTTATTCATTAGGTTTCCTGCAAGTATGAATAGCGGGAAGGCCAGCAGTGAGAAGTTTTCAACACCACCGTTCATCTTTTTCATGATGAGCGGGCAGATAGAGCCCCAAGGCTGAACTGTCAATGCCGTAAATAATGAAGCTGTGATTAGACCTACTGAGATTGGGCATCCTATAAACAGTAGTACAAAGAAAATGCCAAACAACAGCAAAATTGAAAGACCAATACTCATTTATGCAGTCTCCTTTTTATCGTTGATATGCAGATCTTCGACGATATTGATGGCTTGAATAACGATCACAAAGATTGCAGATAGTGGGGCAATGGCATAGACCAAGGCTCTTGGAACACCTAAAAGTGGTGAGAAGGCATTAGCTGAGTTGATGGCATTTTGTGCACCACCGATAAACATCACGAAAATTGCTAGGAATAAGACGATTGCATCTGTAAAAGCCATCATCCAAGCCTTGGTTTTGGGACTGACGCTTTCAACAACGACCATCAGTGCCATATGCTGCCTCGTACCAAAGGCGCAGGCAGCACCGACAAATCCGGTCCAGATCAACATATAGCGCACGATCTCCTCTGTAAAGGCCGCCGGATCGTTTAATACGTAGCGCGTGAATACCTGATATAAGACTAATAGACACATGATTAAGAGCAACAGGGCGGCTACATATCCGCAAAATGCGGACACCTTCTCTCTTATCAAGGTAAGTTTATCGACCATGATGACCTCTTTTTGCTAATTACATGATGCAGGGGAGTGTGAGTGCTCCCCTGACTTTTATCATTTAATTACTTGGCGCTTTCAATTAGCTCTAACATCTTCTTAACACCTGGGTATTCCTTAGCGTAGTTGTCACGTACAGATGCGGTTGCCTCGACAAAGGGAGTTTTATCAATGTTATCAACAAATTCAACTCCCATGTTTTTGGCTTTGGCAATAGCCTCATCTGTGGCCTTATCCCAAGCTACTAGCTGATGTTGCATAGCAGTAGTGGCGGCCTCGCGGATGATCTTTTGATCATCTGGTGTTAGTTCATTCCAGGCATCTCCGTTCATGACAATGGCATCTGGAACCATTGCATGTCCATCCCATGAATAAACCTTGCAGATCTCACCATGATTGGCTTCGGTTAAGGCTAGAACATTGTTTTCAGTACCATCGATAACACCTGTCTGCAAGGCGGTGTAAACCTCGCCATAGCCCATGGCCACCGGAGTACCGCCCAGAGCTTTAACCATATCAATTGATGTCTTCATATCCTGAACACGGATCTTAAGTCCCTTGAGATCAGCAGGAGTTTTGATAGCTTTTTTGGGGGTATAGAAATTACGATCGCCTGATGAGAGGAAGTTTAAGGTTACAAATCCTTTATCAGCTGTGGAGTAGAAGTAATTCTGCATGGCATCAGATTGCATGACCTTGTAGTACTCATCCTTATCCTTGAACAGATAAGGAAGTCCAAAGGTAAAATATGCGTCGTCATAGGTTCCAAGCTGAGGGGCACCTACGTGAACCATTGAAATATCACCTGCCATGCACATTTCCATGGTTTCAGATGCCGATCCCATCTGGCCATTGGGGAAAATCTGTACCTCAATACGGCCGTTGGAGTTCTTGGCAATCAGATCTGCCATCTCCTGCATGGCAATATGGGCAGAATGGTGCTCGTTTAGAGCATGAGCTAGAGTCAGGTTAATTTCAGCACTGTGAGCTGAGGTTGAAGCTGCAAAAGCTATGGCTGCAACGCAGACTGCAATTACAGATTTATTCAATGATTTCATAGGTACCACCTTATATTAGTTTTTGTTGTTAGATATGTAGGAGTACGTAGACTCCTACGAGTTGTTGTAAATTATTAGTCAAGATAGCTCTTGAGAATAGTAGGATCGGTGATCCACTTGGTACGTGTCTTTAGATACTCTTGTACACATTTTCTGGCATGAGCCTCTTCCTTAGCCTTTTGTTCCTCATCACGCCATACAGATGCACCAAAGGATACGAGTTTCTCTTGCACCTTCTTGACATCTAAGGCTCGAGGCTGAGTATTGCTTAGAGCTGCAAGGGCTGCAATAACACCTGATGCCTGACCGATGCCCATAATGCCACCTTGGGTTCTGTAGGAGCCTGCTGCTTGAGACTGACCTGAGATACTGCGACCGCTTAAGACTAGGCCATCGATGTGAGCAGGTATCAAGCATCTAATAGGAATGTCGTAGGTATCCTTCAAATCAGTCCAACTACCACCCTTGCCATCGGTTCTGTAGCCTGCGGCTCCATCAGGATTATGCACATCCATAGGGAAGTAGCCTCTTGAGACTACGTCATCAAATTTACGGCCCTCAAGGCAATCATTAGCAGTTAAGGTATAGACTCCCTTGATATGACGGCTCTCACGGCTTCCAACCTCGTTTGAGGTGTCGTTGACCCAAGCGTGTTCAAAGCCTGGAACATACTTGATCATAAATTCGGAGACAGATTCAATCTGACGGCGGCCATCAATTTCAGCCCAGGCACGTTGTTCGGTATTAGAGAGATCGTAGCCGTGAACTCGGGTTGCATTAAAGTGGATGGAGCCAGGGTGAACGCCATTTAAGATGATGACGCTGTCACGGCCAAAGCAGAGATCGTGGTTATCAATAGCTTTTTTAACAAGTTTCTTAAAGCCTTGAGCTACGAAATAGTGCTGTTTTAGGCGGTCGCTATAGGGCTTTAACGGCACGCAATCAGTCTTGAATTCAAAGTCTTCAGGATTATTTACGATGTAGTCGTAGGTTTTTCCAACATCTACATCAGCCATTTCAAACATTGAGGAGCCAGGCTGTGCTTTATGAGTTTCCTCATCACCAAAGACGTATTCTTCACCAGCTTTAACCGCAACATCACCGTCGCCGGTGCAGTCAACAACCTGTCTGCAGGAGAAGGTGAAGTCATGATCACGGCCTGAAACTACAAGACCGGTTATGGTCTGACCAAATTTGATAACAGAGCGTACAAAGGTATGGAAAAGAATATCTACGCCGGCTTTAATCATCATCTCCTGAGCGACATATTTGTATTTCTCGCGATCATAGAAGCCTAGGGAGGCACCTGAACCATAAGGATCTAGAGTCTTCAGGTGACCAGGGCTTCCAGCAACAGCCATCAATTCATTCATAAAGTCCTGAGGAATACCGTTGATAACCTGTTCGTCCCCAAAGTGGAAAGGAGAGATAGGTCCAATTACGGAGTTGCAGGCAGTTCCGCCTAAAAAACCTAGTCTTTCAACAATCAAGGTTTTGGCACCTGCTTTGGCGGATGCTAAGGCAGCCATGATGCCAGCGGGGCCACCACCAACTACAATTACGTCATAATGTGCTTTAAAATCGAACGCCATTTTGTTATCTCCAAATAACATTGATTGATTTGTAAAGTTCTATTATTTAGAACGTTGTTTTATTATTTATAACTAATTATAATTAACCAAGCTAATTCAGACGTGAGCTTTCTCACAAAATGGAAAGATCCTGCTTTGCAAAAGACGCCTTATGCGATTATTTCTCATAGTGGAAAACAGGATTAATACAATCAGACAACAAATAGTGAAAATAAAAATAATTAGGTAGAACGGTATGGCAACAAAGAATGTTTCGACGCTGGCAAAAGCATTCCAGTTAATTGAATATATGGCTGGGGAAAAGACCTGGTACGGGGTATCAGAGCTGGCCGAGGCTCTTGATATGTATAAGAGCAATATCCATAACCTGCTTGCTACCTGCGAATCCTTTGGTTATGTGGAACAGGATCCTGAATCAAAGAAATATGCGCTGTCCATGAAATTCGTGCTACTTTCCCACCATGTGCGCCAGAGATTTGGATTTAACGATATCCTAGGTACCATATTGCGAAAGCTTAGTGAGGATACTGGTGAGCTGTCCTATTTTGCCACCCTTTATCAGGATAAGGTCTTATATCTGTGCGGAGCTTTCCCTTCAAATGCCATTTCAGCAAAGCCTGTAGTAGGTCTTACGGTTCCACCTCACTGTGATGCCATGGGTAAGGCTTTGATGGCATTTTCTGATCAGGATGTGGTATCACGGGTTATTGAAAATGGTCTTAAGAGATATACCGAAAAAACGATCACTGATGGCAAGGAATTAATCAGTGCCTTAGAAAGGATCAGGGAGCGTGGATATGCCGTTGAGCATATGGAATATGAATATGGGATCAAGGGAATAGCTATTCCTGTAGTAAATCCGATCTATGGCTTATTGGGTGCTGTTTGTATTAAGGGGCCGGCGCCACGTTTTCCTGAGTCAATTTATCCTGAGTATGTGGAGAAGTTAAAAAAAGTTGCATCCATCATAAGTGAAAGATGGCATCAATCGTCATAAGAAACGGGATGGTGTCTTGATAATGCGGTTACAATGCTATTACGGAAAAATGCAACTATTTACATTTTTCCGAAGTAATGGGAGTGCAACTATGGAACAAATCAGGCGTGACTTGTTTTTGAACAGATTGATAAAGTGTAGGGGATCAGTAAGATGAATGACACCATAAGAAAGGATTTGTAATTAATTATTACGGGAAATTGTATTAAATTGCATCTTTCCGTAATTACGACTGATAAAACTGACAGTTTAAAAAGATTGTTTCAGGGAAGTGCATATCTTTAATATTTACTGGTTAGATAAATTGATATGAAATTTGACTATGGTTACAATGCTATTACGGAAAAATGCAACTATTTGCATTTTTCCGAAGTAATGGGAGTGCAACTATGGAACAAATCAGACGTGACTTGTATTTGAACAGATTGATAGATCGAAGAGAGAACGGCATGATCAAAGTCGTTACTGGTATTCGTCGATGCGGAAAATCATATCTTCTGTTTAAGCTTTATTATCAATATCTAATTGAGTCTGGTGTGGAATCTTCCAGAATTATAAGCATTCCGCTGGATGATGAGGATTTTGAAGAACTTCATGACAGCAAGAAGCTGAGTGCCTACATCAAAGGACGTATTACGGATGACAAAATGTGGTACATTTTTTTGGATGAGGTGCAGTTGTGTAGAAATTTTGAAGCAGTGCTCAACGGACTGAACCGCCGAGACAATGTAGACATTTATGTTACAGGGAGTAATTCTAAATTTCTCTCTTCTGACATCCTTACCGAGTTTCGTGGGCGCGGAGATGAGGTGCGTGTATATCCGCTTTCCTTTTCAGAGTATGTTTCAGCATACTTGGGTGATAAGTACGACGCATGGGTTGAATATTATACCTATGGTGGACTGCCTCTGATCCTTAGCAGGAAAACAGATGAATTAAAATCTGGATATTTGACAACACTCTGTCAGGAACTATATTTGAAGGATATTGAAAATCGCCATAATCTGCGTGGAGATAATGTTATGTCTGCACTGCTTAACATTCTGGCATCTGCGATAGGGGGACTTACAAATCCAACGAAACTTGCGCACACCTTCAGTAGCAATGGAATGCCGGTTAGCGATAAAACGATTGGACGCTATATCAGTTATCTGCTGGATGCTTTTTTTATCAGCAAGGCGGAGCGCTACGATATCAAAGGCAAGCGTTATATTGCCTCACCATACAAATATTATTTTACTGATGTGGGACTTCGTAATGCACAACTTAATTTCCGTCAGCAAGAAGAAAATCATATCATGGAAAATATCATCTACAACGAGCTTCTCGTTAGAGGATATCATGTGGATGTAGGCGTTGTGGAACATGCAGAGAAAAATGATGAGGGAAAAATTGTTCGAAAGAAATTAGAAGTTGATTTTGTCTGCAATCTAGGTAGCTGTAGATACTATGTACAGTCTGCATTTGCAATTCCTGATCAGGATAAAATGGAGCAGGAGCAAAATTCACTGGTTCGCATCGATGATTCTTTCAAAAAAATCATTGTGGTGAAGGACAGGATTAAGCTGTGGCATAATGAAAAAGGTATTACTATTATGGGGATCATGGATTTTCTGTTGAATCCAAATAGTCTTGATATGTAGGTAATGGGTAAGAATTAAGATATAATAAGTTATATAAAATATAACCAATTTTAGATATGCACGAGATACTCAAAAGGTTAACTAGTACAACGTAGTTCAACTCCATGACCGATAAGGAAAACTTGAACTACTGCTTAAGATGATGGCTGCATTTAAACATCGTAAATTTAAAGATGTAGTAAAGATCATCAAAAAGTGAGATAACACTGATAAGAAGTAGTATTAAGATGTTGGAGCGCACCACCTGCTAGAGTTCTGTGTTCTTTAATCATAGGTGATTTATGGATGGCAATACATATCAGCGCTTACGTATGGCTATGGGGTTATCTCAAAAGGAGTTGGCTGAAAAGCTAGAGGTATCAACTAACTACATAGCAATGATGGAAAGCGGTAAAAAACCAGTTCCAGAAGCTCAGTGCAGTAAGATCATAAAGTTGATTATGGAATGCGCAAAATCAAATGATCCCGTATTCAGTTTGTTTAGAAAAATTATGACAGAGCCTGAGTGATAATATTTAGTTTCCGTATGCTTTGGCGGAAAGAGGGGGATTTGAACCCCCGAGACGAAG
>CAVJLP010000014.1:0-32673 GCA_963650525.1 Firmicutes bacterium CAG:534 | reverse complement strand
GATGGTAGTGCAACGTACGTTTGCGTGAGAGTAGATCACTGCCAGGCTCTCCATTCTATGCTGATATGGCTCAGTTGGTAGAGCGCACCCTTGGTAAGGGTGAGGTCCTGAGTTCGATTCTCAGTATCAGCACCATCAATTATATGCCCCGACTTTGTCGGGGTTTTTGTTTTATAATAGTGCATTTCTGCGCAGTTTTATTTATATCTACATTTTAGTTTTATAATTAATAACTTTTTACCATTGCTGGTATAAATTTGTTTTTACGTAGTAGAATTAAACTTATCTCCGCGGATATATATAAATAGGCATTATCTGGCTTTACAGTTATCTATTTAGTGTTATGTATTCTCTGCTAATGAACAAGAGTGTTATCTATGGATGATCCCCGCATTGTTATTTCAGCTTTAACTTTTAACTATCTGAATATTTATGAGATCATGGTAGAGGAAGGTCTTGTAAATATTTTAAAGCTTGATGGTTATGTTACTGAAGGCATGAGCCAGAATGCTTACGCTCTTGACTATGATGCTACCCTTAGGACTTATTGTAATAATCGTTGTTTTATCGATGATAAGGAATATGTCTTTAATTCCTTATGTACAAAAACTCTTAAAAAAGAGTTTTCATCAGGTAGGGAGCAATTGGAAGTAACTTATCGAGTCTTAATAGAAGGCATATTTCACTATTTTACTGGTACTTACATTAGGGTATCTCAAAAAAATGAACCTCTGCGTTTGGTCGCGGGATTTCGTAATATTGATGCATTGGTTGCAAAGCAGGATCTTATAAGATTTGAGGCTATTATGAAGGGCTATGGAGCCCTTTCCTCACTTTATCTTTGTATGTATCGCTTTAATCTTATTACTGGTAAATATCAAGCAGTTAAAACTGAAGCGTTCATAAGAGAAATGGCAAAGCCTAATGTAGATGATTTTAGAATACAGCTTCCTTATGCAATGCGCTATCTTGCGATAGCATCATTCCAAGATGCAGTGTCGAAGTTTATTGATTGCAGTACGCTTGCTGAGCGCATGCACGGTCGTAATACCATTGCCATGGAATTTTATGGAACTCTTTCTGGCTGGTGTCGGATGCGTTTTATTCGCGAGGATGTTGAGGTTCTGGATAAACTTGAAACTGTAATATTTGCTGTTGAAGTCATCGATGAGGAGAAACAAAGAGAGATTTCTTTAAGGCATCTAAGTGAAACAGATCAATTAAGTGGACTTAAGAATCGTGCCACCGGTGTCAATGAGATCATTCGTCTTATGCATGAACACACACACGGCCTGTTTTGCATGATAGATTGCGATAAGTTTAAAAGCATCAACGATACCTATGGTCATGGAGTAGGGGATCAAGTTATCATAGCTGTCGCAAGGTGTTTGCAAAATGCTTGTCGTAGCAGTGATGTGGTGATGCGTCTAGGTGGGGACGAGTTTGCTCTCTTTGCTCCTAATATCAATACCCTTGCAGATGCAGAGAATTTGTGGACCAGGATATTCACAGGACTTGATAAAATTGTGGTCCCTAAGATTAATGATCGTAAGATCTGCGTAAGTTTTGGCTGTGCTTTCTACAAGGGTGAGGATAACATCGATTTTGATGAACTCTATCGCAGAGCCGACGTTGCGATGTATCAAAGCAAGAAGGTGAATGGTAATTTTGCTACTGTGAGTGAATGATCTACAAAATATCTAACATCACAGTAGCTAGAATTTCATCTATTCCAATTTAATACAGTGATCGGTGCATCAGCCGTTAGTGGCTGATCTCCGCTTGTATTTGTAGTATTAGTCTCTTCAAGTACTTCATCAGCAGTAATCTTTTTTCTAAGAGGTAATACTGCTTTTTTTATTTTATCTGAAATTGGTCGTACCATGTCTGCTCGTCTTAGGGATACACCTGCAGTAATGGTTTGCAATACAGCCATTGATGCAATACGTCCTGCCATGATTGCTCCATCACCTTCATCTTTATAGCCACATTTCATTACAAGTGGGCTTAGCTCTGCTAAAGATGTTCCTGCAGGACATAGAGCTAATACTGATACGCCATTATCCTTTGCTGAATTGACTGCTAATGTGAGGTCGCGACTTTCCCCTGTAGAGGAAATTACGATTAAGAGATCTCCTGAATGCATTGATGCCACAGCACGCAGTAGTAGGGCGGGATCGCTGTAGTTTTCACAATGCATACCCATGTTTAAAAGACGTAGACTAAAATCATCAGCAGGTGCTAGTGACAAACCTTGTGCGCCAATAACAATTCTTCCTGCTTGAGACACCAAATCAATAGCACGAGCTAACACGTTGTAGTCAATATTGCGTCCGGCATCCTTTAGGGCTGCATTAATAGATGAGAATACTTTAGATACCACATCAGAGACTGTGTCGCCTGAGCGAATATTTTTTTGGGGACTTTGTGGTTCCTCTTTTACGGTAGTTGAAAGAGTTAAGCGAAACTCTCTATATCCAGATGCACCAAAGCGAGTACAGAAACGACATACTGTAGGTTGTGAAACTCCAGCTCTTTTGGCAAGTTCGGCAATATTTTCTGAGGCAGTTTTGGTAGGATCCTCTAGTATGGCCTTGGCAACAGCTCGCTCTCCTTTAGATAATTCGGCTGTTTTCTTGCTAATTCTATCTAATATGTTCTCCATCAGAGTACATCCCCGATGTTTTTGATATATCCGTTTTGCAACACGTATTTAATCTTGAAGTTATCATCGAATATAACCAGATCTGCAATAGAGCCTGGGCCAATGATACCAATTTCTGATAAGCCAAGACATCTTGCCGGCGCCTGCGTTGCTGCATACAGTGCTTCATCTAGGGTAAAGCCGCAATGCTTTACTAGATACTTAACACCATCAAACATGGTGATGCCTGTTCCTGCAAGTGATCCCTTTGAATCAATCATGCCACGACGCTGATCGATAAAGACCTCGGTTCCTGCAACAGAGAATGAGCCTCGGTCTTTATTAGTTCCTGCAGGTGCTTGCGAATCAGAAACAATATAAAGTCGGTCACCTAAGAGATGATGCATGAGCTTGATCACAGACGGATGAATATGCTTGCCATCAGGGATCATTCCAAGCATTACATGATCGCATTCTAGCGCAGCGCCTATGATCCCTGGATCTCGTCCCATGATGGGACGCATACCGTTATACATATGCGTAACCATCCCAATTCCTGCTTTAAATGCCGACAGGGCTTCAAAATATGAAGCAGCACTGTGACTTACCGCAAGACGTATATCTCCTCGCAACAGAGAAATAATATTCTTAGGACGTACCAGCTCTGGAGCTATTGTCATATAGGCAATTTCATCACGATTTTGCAAAATTGTGATGATATCGGCCTCAGTTATTGGACGAATATAGTTCTCTGGCTGAAAGCCTTTGAACTGAATATTTATGAAAGGGCCTTCTAGGTGAATGCCTGGGCATACTGAGGAGTGATTTTCCTTAAATGCCTTAATGGTATTGAAGGCCTTTTGCATCATCTCATAAGAGCTTGCGAGCAATGTAGGTACGAAAGTGGTCGTACCGTTTTGCACCATATATGCACGAATAGCCTCAAGTGAGAATATTGAAGGAGAATTGGTAAAGGATTCTCCGGCACAGCCATTAACTAGGAGATCGATGAATCCTGGGCATACATGCATGCCGTTTAGATCGATCTCCTCAGTCGAGGTATTTTCGAGGAGCATTGGATCTGCGGGGATCACTCGATGATCTTGTACGGCAAAATCAGTAACTCCCGCAAAACGCTTATCTGTCACATGCAGTTTAGCGTTGCGAAAGATGGTTGCACTCATCATAAGATACTCCTCGACTAAATTTTGGCTGTTATTGTGCCTGCGTACTATCCTGCACTTTCTTTGCCATTCTTTCTGCCTTTTTGGCACGCTTGGCGGCAAAGTCTGGTTTGCCCTTGTTCTTCATGTCACGGTGACGCTTCTTTATATGGGGTTTCTTTTCTTCATCCTTGCCTTTTTTGTCAAAACCACCATTACCTCCATCAGAAGCTCTCTTACGTTTCTTTTCTGACTGATGGAATTTTAAGGTGTTCTTGTCAGGGAATGCAGCACAGACATTCTTTATCTGACGACGCTCAATAGTACGTCCGGTGTAACGCTCCAGACTTTCTAGGGCATTTAGCTGATCTGCTGTAATTAAAAGAATACAGGTTCCCTGGGCTCCTGCACGGGCAGTACGGCCTGCACGGTGGGTAAACACAGCCGCATTGCCGGCCATGTCAAAATTGAAGACATAACGGACTTCGGGAAGATCAAGCCCACGGGCTGCCACGTCAGTTGCAACAAGGATATCTGCATTACCATCGCGGAAACGACCAACTGCGGCTTCACGCTCGGATTGATTCATTTCCCCCTCTAGTGTGGCAACATTGAATTTATTGCGTTTTAAGAGGCTGGCTACTTTCTTTATACGATCACGGGTCTTAACAAAGACCACTGAACGCCCCTTCATCGTATTTAGAAGGTGTACAAGGATATTTGCCTTTTGCTCATCACCTGCGGCGTAATAGGCACGTAGCATCATTTGCTCAGGGATTTTCTCGCCATTATCACCAGCTGATAGTTTTACCTCAAAGGGCGTATTTAAAACCTCTGTGGCAAATTCACGAATGCCTGCACCCTCTAGTGTTGCAGAGAACAGCATGGTTTGGAAACGGGCAGAGCACTCACGCACAATGGCAGCTACGTCATCACGAAAGCCCATATCGAGCATGCGATCGGCCTCGTCTATTACTAGGATTTCAATTGATCTGGTATCGACTTTATCCTTGCGTAAAAATTCAAGCAGGCGGCCAGGGGTTGCTGCAGTGATATTACGGGCATCTATTAACTGCTCTTCACGTCCTGCGCCACCTATGACACAGCCGCAGGTAATATCAGAGCCTTCTGTTAAATTCTTGGCCTCCTGAGTAACCTGCATGGCAAGCTCACGGGAGGGCTCTAGGATCAAGGCTCTGATCCCGTCCTTACGTTGTAGCGCAAGACGCGAAATGATGGGGATCAGGAAGGCTGCACTTTTACCGGTGCCTGTTGGGGCTCCACCTAGGATATCAGCTCCCTCCAGCGCTTTGGGGATCACTATTTGCTGAATAGGGGTCGGCGTTTCCCATCCCTTAAATAGAATATCGTCCTGTAGGAAATCAGGTAGAGGAAATTCCTCAAAGGTCATCATACGCCTTCTCTCCCGATACGAGTTGCATGACAGTCCTTGATGATCTTGACTATTTTGCGACGACGTTCAGTGTCAGCCTCGCAGGTACCGTTAAACCAGCGCACAAGCTCAAGATCTGAGGCCTCTAGCAGATCCTCATAGTCCTTTAGCACTTCCTCAGTCATATTTGGAAGGTCGTGCTCAACGAAGGGGAGGAGCATGAGATCTATTTCGCGCATGCCACGACGGGATTGCCATTTTACTTTGCCAGAAACTTCCATGATTACTCCTTAAACACTTACGGTGGCCTTGATTGCAGGATATGGATCGTAGTTCTCAAGCTCAAAATCCTCATATTTGAAATCAAAGAGGCTTTGAGGAATACGCTTGAGCTTCATGGTCGGAAGAGCTCTTGGAGTACGACTTAATTGTAAATTTACCTGATCAAAATGATTGTTATAGATATGGGTGTCACCACCAGTCCACACAAAGTCACCAAGCTCAAGATTGTTTACCGCTGCCACCATCTGGGTAAGTAGTGCATAGCTTGCGATATTGAAGGGGACACCTAGGAACATATCACAGCTTCTTTGATAGAGCTGGCAGGAGAGCTTGCCGTTTGCAACATAAAACTGATAGAGGGTGTGGCACGGAGGCAGAGCCATCTTATCTACATCAGATGGATTCCAGGCACAGACAATGATGCGGCGGGAGTCCGGATTGTTCTTGATTAGATCAAGTGCGTTTGCTAGCTGATCAATATGACGGCCATCAGGAGTTACCCAGTCACGCCACTGCTTGCCGTAAACTGGTCCTAGCTCGCCGTTTTCATCGGCCCATTCATTCCAGATGCGTACCCCATTTTCCTGGAGGTATTTGATATTGGTAGAGCCTGATATAAACCACAAAAGCTCATGAATGATGGATTTTAGGTGGACCTTTTTAGTTGTTAATAGCGGAAAGCCCTGCTGTAAATTAAAACGCATCTGCGCTCCAAAGATGGAGCGGGTGCCGGTACCAGTTCTATCGGATTTGTCGGTACCCTCTGTCATGATCTTCTTTAGGAGATCTAAATAAACTTGCATGTTGTGTCCTTAAAAAATTAATCTGCGGCGGTGTATTTAGACAAGCTTGCAGCAATGATCTTATCTAGGCCTACAGAGGCCGCATAATCGATATACAGCTGTCTTATGTCCTCTGAGTGATGACATTTGACGGCTTTATTACCAATTTCTAGCAGGTCATTAAGGTTTACCCGACGTACTATATAGCCAATACGGGCCATTTCAGAGTAATTCATTGAAAGCTCGGTATAGCCTAATGATAAAAGCATCAGGCATCCTAGGGGTGAGCCTGCTATTTCTCCGCATACGGCAATGGGCTTTTGGGCAGAGTTGGCACGGTCGCTTAAATACTTAAGACAACGGATCACCGCAGGGTGGAAGGTATTGAGGAAGCGTGCAACTTTGGGATTGCCACGATCCACTGCTAGGAGATATTGGATCAGATCATTTGAGCCAATGGAGAAGAAATCCACTTCATCTATGAGTTCATCCATCATATAGACCACGGATGGGACTTCGATCATGACACCAAATTTTGGCATGGTGATTTGCTGTCCGCTTTGAGCAGAAAGCTCTTCTAAGGCCTCCTTTAGGCATTTTTTGACCGTATTAACCTCAGATAATCTGGTAACCATAGGGATCATGATTTTCAAATTACCATATTCCCTGTGAGCCATGAGCATGGCTCGTAGCTGGGTTTTGAGGATCTGAGGCTGATCAACGGTAATACGTACACCACGCCAACCCAACAGAGGGTTTGATTCTTCAATTGGGAGGTAGGTGAGGGATTTATCGCCACCTACATCCAGAGTACGCATGGTGACACTTTTACCTTGGAATTGCTTTAATACTGAACGGTACCATTCACACTGCTGTCCTTCAGAGGGGAAGGATTTACACAGCATGAAGGAAATCTCAGTACGGTACAGCCCAATACCATCGGTCTGCTCGGGAAGATTGGTCATTTCCTCCTGTGACAGGCCGGCATTTAATTTGATCTTGATGCGCTTGCCATCTAAGGTAACACCCTTATCAAATTTCTCCTTGGAGAACAGATCCTCCTGCTCTCTATCAAGATTCATCAGCTGCTTGTATTCAGCAATGACGCTTTCTGCCGGATCTACTAGGAGCTCGATATTGTTTCCATCAACAATGACTGTGTGTCCGTCAATGGATTTGATATCAAAGAAGAGTCCTGATACAGAGGGGATGCCCAGATCTCGGGCAAGCACGGTTGAGTGAGAGTTGGAGGCACTCTCCATGGAAACAAAGCCGCAGACATGATAGCGTCTGAGCTCTGCCACCATAGCTGCAGGCAGATTACGTACTACCAAAACCACATCTTCCTTAAGCTCAGCTGTGGTGGTAGTAAAGTTCATAAGGCGGGAGAGAATGATCTCAGAGAGGTCACGCAGATCAAGATATTTCTGGTGCTCATCCTCCCCCATAAGATCTGCAAGACGGCGCTCGGCAACGGTTTTTACTGCTGAGGCTGCGGTCAGACCATTGGCAATAATTTCAGTGTCGATGTCATCCTGAAAGGTCGGATCATCAAGCAGGGCGCCATAGCCTGACATATAGCCAAAGGCTGCAGCCTTCTGACCATTTTCGTTCATTTGCAGAGCGTTAAGATCCATTTCGGTTTGCAGCTGAAACAGTGTCTGATGGAACAGCTCCTGCTGTACATAGGGCTCATCGGTATGGGATACAGTGACATCTGAGAGCAATACGTCAGGTTGCCATACCACCGCCTTTGCAATAGCAATACCGCCTGTTCCCTGCTCACCGCGGTAACGGGTTACGCACTCAACAGCATCATCCTTGGATGCTCTTGATACTGCGATGATGGAAGACATCTGGGTAGCTAGAGTCACTAAGAATGACTCTTCAACAGGTCCGAACTGCTTTTTGTCGCGGCTTTGGATAACCAGTACACCGAGGATTTCTCCTTGGTTGATGATAGGAACTCCTAGGAAGGAGAAAAATTTATCTTCACCAACTTCCGGCAGGTATTTAAATTTAGGATCAGAGGGCGCATCGGCCAGATCCATCAGCTCTTGTTTTTGGGCAACGGAGCCTACCAGACCTTCGCCTACGCGTAATCTTGCTTTACCAACAGCTTTTTTCTCAAGACCGTCAGTTCCTGCAAGAGTTAGGTATTCACGTGAGCTGTCAATAAGATACATTGAGCAGCAATCAGCCATAGTTGCATTGCGGATACTGACAACTAGCAGGGCTATAGCATCTTCAAGTGAATTTTGTGCCGATACGTTCTCAGTGATCTGTCTTAAAGCCAACAGCATCTGACTTTGTCGTTCGTCCACCTTTAACCTCCGCGTTTACTATTCGTTCTTTTACGTTCACCGTATGCCGGACTGCTGCCGTTTAGGGCGAGCACAACAGGTGCAAATTCGGCTAAAACTCGGCGATAAACGTCCTGTTTGAAACTTACTACCTGACGTACAGGATACCAGAAGGTAACCCAGCGCCAGCCATCAAATTCCGGGTGTCCCCGGCGATCGAATTCAATGTGTTTTTGTCTGTCTTTAAGGATCATTAGCAAAAACCATTTTTGCTTTTGTCCTATGCACAGCGGCTTCTCATCCCAACGTACGAGCCGTTTGGGTAATTTGTATCTAAGCCAAGTTTTGGAGGTTCTTAATAATTTAACCTCATCTCGACGTAGTCCCAGTTCTTCATAAAGCTCGCGATACATGGCATCCTGAGGATGTTCCCCAGGATCGATCCCTCCCTGCGGAAATTGCCAGGAGTTCTGACGTATACGTCGAGCCCATAACAGTTGACCGCGGTGATTGCAGATCACAATTCCGACATTCGACCTGTAACCGTCTTTGTCTATCACGAAAAATATTCTTAAAATTAATTCTTAGGCATCATAGGATGCGATGGCTTATTATCTCACAACTGCTTGATTTTTCACTGTGAACTAAGGCTTATAACACATGCAAAAGTAAGGATTTTAAAGGCCTGATGAGTATAAATAAACGAAATGAGGGATATCATGCTACACCTCCAAATAGTGTCGATGAGTTAGTTGCAAGATTAAATGATATTGCAGGCATGACTATTGCTGATTTGGCAAAGCAGGCAAAAGTTGCATTACCTATATCCCCTCTGCATGGAAAAGGTTTCCAAGGAGAGCTGATAGAGCGTTTTTTGGGAGCTTCGGCTCCAGGGCTACCGGTGCCTGATTTTGTAGAGCTTGGAATAGAGCTTAAGACTGTCCCGTTATCTGCGGATATGAAGCCACTTGAATCAACCTTCATCTGCTCTGCTCCTCTTATGGGTATACGGGGACTGAGCTTTGAAGATAGTGTGCTATGGCATAAGTTGCATCAGGTTTTATATGTTTTTATTGTTTCTCCCCGCGAATATATGTATGAGGAGCGCTATATCGCAGGCTATCATTTTTGGTCACCAACTGCTGAGGACAAGGCCATCATAAAGGAGGATTATGATGAGTTGATGGAAATGGTGGCAACTGGTCATATAGACGATATTACGGCAAGATTGGGGACCATCATGCAGCTACGCCCTAAGGCTGCTGATGGCAGTGCTCTTACCAATTGTCCAGGGCCTGATGGGGAAATCATTAAGGTAAGACCGCGCGGTTTTTATATGAGACGTAGCTTTATGCTTAAGCTTCTTTCAAGATTCATGGGGGAGTAATTATCTGAGAGCTTAAAAGAAGGCTCAGGTAGTTGTCAGATAGTTGTCTTATACGACTAATTATAATATCTTATTTAAATATAAGATAAGAAACTATACGTAAGGATTTTTCTGGCATATAGCACATGATACAAACAGCTGACGAACAAGGATCTCTTGAGTGTACGAAAAAATTCGCCAACTTTTCGCCAGAATTCGCCAAAGCAGCTGATAAGCTAAAAATATAAGCATAATTCCTTTTACAAACAAATAGTTATACTTTTCGCCAAAATGAGAAAAATTGTAAAATTCATGCTTAAAACCTGTTAAGTTCAGCACAAAAGCAGTCTAATTTTTGTATCTGTGTAAAAATTACTGAGCTATATTTCCTTATATCATGTACAATAACCCCTGACGAAAGGCATACGAAAGCCTTTTTTAGTGTTTTATTTATCGTGCAACTTATTGATTTTCTGATCGATTTTCAAAATTAGCACGAAGGAATTTAAATGAGCGTTTCTAAAAGATTTAAAGAGAAGAAGTTAACCGTATCCTTCTATATGAAGAAAGACGCCGCACAGGGCGCAAAGCAGATTGATTTACTCTGTGAGCACAATGGCTGGCAGCCAGTTGCCATGAAGCCTCAGGCTAATGGTACTTTCCGTGGTTCTATCACCGTAACCTTAGGTGAGAAACCTTCTTATCAGTATCGTTTCCGTTACACCATGCCTGATGGTACCATTAAATACGACAACGATTGGGATGCAGAGATGTATACTCCTAATCCTTTTGGCGGTGAAAACTCTGTTTTTTCAGCAGTTAAAAACGCCTAATAAAAATTATTTTGCATGCGGGCTTGACATATGGCTGTTTGGCTCGTATCATGCGCACCAGAATTTGTCGCGGGGTGGAGCAGGGGTAGCTCGTCGGGCTCATAACCCGAAGGTCATTGGTTCGAATCCTTTCCCCGCAACCAGAACACAATAGAAGAGACTGCTTGAGGCGGTCTTTTTCTTTTCTAATCCAGCATCAATTTTTCTTCAGTTTCTCTTCCCGATCATCCTCAGTAAAAACGTAATCTTGGTGTAATTGTGACAGAATTTGAAAAAATGCAGGCAGGGTTGTGGTACGACGCCAACAATGACAAGGATTTGCTTGACCAGCGTTTGCTGGCAGAGGATCTATGCTTTGATTTCAATATGACCCGTCCTAGAGATACTGCCAGACGTGTAGAGCTTCTGCAGAAACTCCTTCCGCATATGGAGGAGAACTGCGTGATTCTATCTCCCTTTGTCACAGATTACGGGAGTTTTTGTCATATCGGCCATGATACCTTCGTAAATCACAATGCTTATTTTTATGGATGGTGGCGGGATCACCATCGGTCATCACTGCTTCATAGGATCATTTTGTAATAACTAACAATAGGTCCTAATTGCGGAATATACACAGCGATCCATCCTACGCTTGCTCATGAGCGTAATTTGGGCTTGGAAAAGGCGCTTCCAGTTAAAATCGGTGATAATTGCTGGATAGGTGCTGATGTAACCTTCCTGCCTGGAGTTACTGTTGGCAACAATTGCGTTATTGGCGCAAAAAGTGTTGTTACTAGGGATATTAGAGATGGAGTAATTGCAGTAGGCAACCCGTGTCGAGTTCTGCGTGAGATCACGGTAGCTGACAGCATCAACAGTTGCACTCTTTAAATAAAAATCCCTGCTTTATAGCAGGGATCATAACTGTTTAGAGGCTAAGGCCTAGTTTCTAATCTGACCTAATTCAACCCACAGCGGAGCGGTTTCAATAAGGCCGTTCTGACCTAGTGAAATATCTCCTGATAAGCCGTGAAGTACATCTTTGTTATCCTTGGCAAGCTCAGGCATAAGCTTAGCAAGGGAGATCGCATCATAGGCTGCGCAGAATATGCGCTGTGCGGTAGCATTGGCCTTAGGTACAGTCTTCATCAAAGAGTTCTTGAGCTCACTATCTGAGAGTAGCCACGGCATATTGCCCATCTTGACCCCACGCAGTGCTAACTGTTGGCCTGAGTTATTGAATCCCTCAAAGCTTTGATTAGTAAGGTATACCTTAAGCTCTGATGGAAGTCCTGCTTTATAGGTTACAGCCTCAGCTACGGAGCCTACGATATAGGCCGCATCTGTACCCTGAACAGGGCACTGCTTAACCTGAGAATTACCGTGTACTGGATCGGTAATAGAGCAGCTCTTTACTGTATTACCAAAGGCCTTGGTAAAGGCTACAGCGGCTCTTGTGGAATTCTTATCATTTGAGTAGATGACAATTGGTGATTTGAATCCATCAGCTTTAACCTTAGCTGCAGCCAAGGCGCCTTCATAATCAGGACCTAAATCAAAATACCATTCATTCTCAGGACGGTTGCCATCTGGTGTATTGAGCGCAATCACCGGAATATTAGGAGCGGCGGCATTAAGCTCTGCAACCTCAGGCTTTAGCAGAGGTCCAATGATAAGTGCAGTGCCATCGTTCTTTAAGGAGCTGACGATGGTGGAAACTGATTGCTTGGCAGTATCGTAGAAGGATACCTTATATTTTGCACCGGTGTTGGTAAGGGCTGACATCACACCAAGCTTGGCAGGCTCACCAACAGCGCTGGCATAGCGACCAGATAGAGGGAGCAATACTGCAACCTTGGCATCATCTGCAATATTGATGATACCTGAGGCATTTACCGGAACAATTTCTCCTTGGTCGACGTTGACTGCAGAGGCTGCTTGTACGCTAGCTCCTGATTTGGCGTCAACTTTAGCCGTAGCTTCATTTGACGGAGTATTCTGGAGGCCTGCTGATATAACATCTGAGTCATTAATTAAGATGTTCAGCGGATGATCAGGATACTTTTGCTTAAATGAGGCAAAGAGCTTTGCCTTAGCATCCTTAGATGAGCTCATATCAGCAAGGGCATACTCATAATAGCCTCTATCGATACTGTCTGCACTGGAAGATGCGCGTGATGCCAGCTCCTGATTGCCGGCACTTTCCAGCAGGTCAACCGTGCGACGGCATACGGTTGCACGATCATTGCCCTGAGTCAAAGGCACGAGGTTTCTTGCCGAATCAAAGGCCTGATTGAAATATTTTGCCTGTTTGGTCTTAACAAAGAGTCTTTCGTTGGTCTTGAAGTTTAAAAGATAATAGTAACGGGCTGCGTTTTCATTTAATACCGTGCCGTTTACCTTAGAAAGGGTGTTTGCTGCAGCCTTACTGTTACCAGAGAGTGACTGAATTAGGCCATCGATAATGGTTGCCTGAGAGTTCTGAATGGAATTTTTCGCACTTGCGTGAAGCTCGGAGGCTGTTTTTAGTGCTCCATCTGCATCTCCTGTTGAGATCTGTGCACGAGCTAGCATGATTAAGGCGTTAAAACGGCCGTTGTCTGATGATTTATCTGCGAGATCTGCGTATTCCTCTGCAGTTTTGCTCAAATGACCAAAGGCCTGAGAATCATTAGCCTGAGCGGTAGGTTCTAAAGTACCGCAACCAGTAAGGGATAAGGCACACACTGTCATTACAGTGCACAGTGCAAGGCTTAATTTTGATTTTTTGACCATCTTCTATTTCCTGAAGATATGCCGCACGGTTGCGACGTTTCTATCTGATCCTAATATTTTAACATTTTGAATGGAATTTCAACGCACGATATAATCAGCGTGTATTTTTAGTTTAGAGGGGCAAAGCATGCTTGAGAGTGCACTTTATATCGTTCCTACTCCTATTGGTAATCTAGAGGATATTACTTTGCGTGCAGTGCGCGTATTAAAGGAGGCTTCTTTAATTGCTGCCGAGGATACACGTCACTCCAAGATTTTACTGGACCATCTTGGTATTACCGGGGCACATCTTGTAAGTTGCTATGATCAAGTAGAAGAGCAAAAAGCATCACTTATTATTGATGAAGTCAACAAAGGCGGTGCGGTGGCACTTATCTCTGATGCAGGCTCTCCTCTTATTAATGATCCTGGCTATAGAGTGGTCTCCCTTTGTGCCAAAGCCGGAGTCAAGGTGGTGCCTCTTCCTGGTCCTTGTGCTGTGATTACTGCCTTAGAGGCTGCTGCTCTGCCTACCGATAAATTTAAGTTTATGGGATTCTTTCCGGTCAAGGATAAGGAGTTGCGTGATTGCCTCTCTAAAATTGCCGATGAGGATTGCACTACTATTTTCTATGAGACGCCGCGACGTATTCTGGCAACTTGCAAGCTTATGGCAGAGATAATCCCAGAGCATAATGTGGCATTGTGCAGAGAGATGACTAAAACCTTTGAATCATTCTACCGTATGCAGGCCTCAGAGCTTCCTGCCTTTATGGAAGGAGCTCCTGAGCGTTGCAAAGGAGAGTTTGCAGTGGTTATTGGTGCTGTCACTAAGGAGGATACGGGAGTACCTCCGGAGCTTGAAAAGGCCTTGATGATCCTGCTTGATAATAACTCTGTGAAGACCGTATCTCAGGTATTATCAGATCTGAGCGGAGTGAGACGTCGTGATCTTTACGATCTAGCACTTACAAAAAAGGCTTAGATCTCATGTTATAATGCGCTCCGAGTCGGCCGGACAGTCGCTGCCGTTGTGTGTGTCTTGACATACTGCACGGGGGAGGAAAGTCCGAGCTCCATAGGACAGGGCGCCAGGTAACGCCTGGGGGGCGCAAGCCCACGAACAGCGCAACAGAGAATAGACCGCCTGGCTTGCCAGGTAAGGGTGAAACGGTGCGGTAAGAGCGCACCGCCTGAGCAGTAATGTTTCAGGGCAGGGCAAGCTCCGCCCGGAGCAAGATCAAATAGGCCTTCATTTTGGTGCGGTCCGTACCACGGAGGCGGGTTGATCGCTAGAACCTGCGAGCGATCGCAGGTGTAGAGGAATGACTGTCACTGCATTGCAGAACAGAACTCGGCTTACAGGCTGACTCAACTCTCATTATGCTTACAGCCCTTATCTTTTCAATATATTTTGTGGCACTTTGTCTGTCGCAAATAGTATTCCCAATTTTTTCCACCTAACTTTTTCAATCTTCTGGAAATACGCATGTTTATGCGATTTGTTTCACGTTTAAATTGATGTTGTCTGTTGCAAACTAGCCTTCATTTTTGTAAACTTCGCAAGTAAAGTGGCAGGAAGTGGAAGATAGTGGAGACTGCGTTCTAAGTGCCATCAGGTTTATTACTCAGCGGGTCAAGCGAGGTTACCTTAGATGATAAGGGCCGTTTTGCCATGCCTGCGCGTTACAGACGTCTTCTGAGTGATGAATGTGATGGAGAAATCACGATCACGCGCTCTTTAACCGAGCCTTGCCTTTGGATATACCCTGCAACGCAATGGGAAAGTGTTGTGAAGTCGCTTAGTACTTTACCCACTCTTGCAGATAAGGTTGCCCGTGCGGTGCAGCGCATGATCTTAGGTAGTGCGGTATGTCTAAAGCCTGATTCGCAAAATCGCATCCTATTGCCTCCAGAACTGCGCAAGGTTGCAAATCTGGAGCATAAGGCCGTATTAATAGGCTTTGCCAATAAATTTGAACTGTGGTCTGAGGACGTTTTAGCTGCTCAAAGAAGCAGTGATGAGGAGCTCCTAAAGGAGAGCCTTACTGATTTCTCAACCAATGAAGCATTGAGTGCATTAAAACTTTAATTATGGCTTTTTCACATATTCCAGTATTGCTTACACAGGTGCTAGACGGTCTGAATATCGCCGAGGATGGTATCTATGTTGACGCAACCTTTGGAAGAGGTGGGCACTCAAGAAAAATATTAGAGCGTCTTGGAGAAAACGGTCGTTTGTATGCTTTGGACCGTGATCCCGAGGCCATCTTGGCTGCAGGTGAAATTAACGATCCCCGCTTTAAGATCGTGAAATCTCCTTTTTCCAAAATTCTAGATGTGTGTGAGGAATTGGGAATTGCAGGTAAGGTAAACGGAATACTGATGGACATAGGTGTGTCATCTCCTCAGCTGGATGATGCCTCGCGTGGTTTTTCCTTTGATCGCGATGGGCCTTTGGACATGCGTATGGATAATTCAACGGGACAGACCGCAGCTGATCTCGTAAATACTTGGGATAAAAACGAGCTTGCAGCTATCTTCAAGGAGTATGGAGATGAGCGTTTTGCAGGCAAAGTTGCCGGTGCAATAGTCAAGGATCGTGTAAAGGAACCTTTTACCACAACTTTGCAGCTGGCATCATTTTTAGAGCGTGTGATCCCGGGACCATCATTACACAAACACAAAGCTACCCGCTGTTTTCAGGCGTTGCGCATCGCAGTAAACAGTGAGCTTGACGAATTAAGACAGGCACTAGATGGTGCGGTGTCAGTACTTGATGAGAATGGTCGCCTCTGCGTAATCACTTTCCATTCTCTTGAAGACCGAATTGTTAAGAATTTTATTAAAAAAGCCTCTCAGGGTCCTGAGATCCCCAAGGGATTGCCTATGACCTATGCAGAGACAGAAAAATTGCGCCTTGCTACAGCAACTATGGAGCCGGTGGGCGGTCCTGTTAAAGCTACAAAAGAAGAGCTTGAAAGGAACGTTCGTTCTCGAAGTGCCACCTTAAGAGTGGCCACACGGCTTAAGAGAATAAATAAAGATGCAAAGTGCAGCAGCCCTAGCCCAACAATATGATCTAGATGATGCCGAGGAACAAGAGCTTCAAGAAAAAGAAGTAAAACCTGCAAAAGCACCTGAGCAGACTCAGGAGCGTGAATATCATTTGGAAATTACAGATCCGCCCAGAGCCTACGGACCTGCGGCTACGTCTAACTATGAATATGCAAGACAGGATAAGCAGCGTCCGCTACTTCGCTGTCTGCTTTCGGATGTAGCTCATCACTGGTTTTTCTATTTTCTGTGTCTGGCGATGTGTGCGCTTGCGGTATACAGGATCACTCAGGTCCAGCAGACGCGAGCCATGACCGCCGAGCTTAATGAAATTGCAGAGACCAATGACGATCTTTCAAATGAATGGTTAGGCCTGCTAGCCAAGAAGGAAAGTCTTGAGAAGCAATCTCTAATTCGTGATGCTGCGGTAACTCAACTTGGAATGTTCCAGCCTAAAACAGAGGCTGAAGTCGTCATAGTTCTTGATCGTTAGTTCATGTTTAAATCGCGCCAAATAATTCATCCTCTAAGAGCAGGACTGTTCCGTATTTCTCTGGTTTGGGTTGCTGTAATTGCCTGCTGTGGTTTCATAGTGGGAAGATTGTTGTGGATCCAGGTGCTGCACCCAGAGAGATTGCTGGCAGAGGGTAATGCGCGCGTGGTCAGAAGCTATCATTTTGAACCACCTCGTGGTCTTATCACTGACAGAAACGGTGAGATCCTTGCAATTTCAATTCCAGTACAGACGGTAGATGCTGATCCTAAGATCCTGCATGAGTCAGGGATCTATGACGATCAGCAGACAATGCAGAAGATTGCTGATATTTTGGAGATCTCACTACGTGAGCTTAAAACTAAAACCATCGATCCCAAGCGTCGCTTTGTGCATCTTAAGCATTATTTAGATGAGTCTAAGGCCAAGGAATTAAGAGTAATCGGCAAGGGTGGAATTCTATTAAATGACAGTTATAGACGAATGTATCCAACCGGAGCTGATTGTGCGCCTTTGGTCGGAATTTTAAATGGCGAGGGGGCAGGTATCTACGGTATTGAACAGAGCTTTAATCGTTATCTAACCTCCTCAGCCTCATCAAGAAAGGCCAATAAGGATCGCTTTGGGCATGTGATTGAAAACTTAGGTATTACCAAGACTGGTACCCAAGGTGGCAATCTCATGCTTTCAATTGATCTTAGATTGCAAAGCTACGCCTATGAAAAATTAGCGGCGGCTGTTGAGGAAAATAAGGCTGACAGTGGTACTGCGGTGCTGATGTCGGTAAAGACAGGTGAAGTGATGGCCATGGTTTCATATCCATCATTTGATCCAAATGTCAGAGAATCCTTCGATTCCTCCAATGCAAAAGACAGAGCGGTAGCGGATATTTTTGAGCCTGGATCTACCTTAAAACCCATCGTTGCCTTGGCAGCCTTGGGAGCAGGGGTTACCAACTGGAACAAGGTATATGACTGCCGTCCGTTTAAGGTTGATGGTAAGGTGGTGCGTGACAGTCATGCCATGAATCAAGGCTCACTGCTTGATATTATCAAATATTCATCTAACACCGGTATGGCCCATATCTCCATGGCCATGGGGCCTGCTAAGACTATGGAAATGCTTCACCGCTTTGGATTTGGCAATAAAACCGAGTCAGGCATCATAGGTGAGAACAGCGGTCGTCTTAATGACAGGCGCAAGTTCTGGGCTGAAATTGACGTGGCTACCTTAGGCTTTGGTTATGGTGTGGCGGTAACTAATTTACAGCTTGCCTCAGCCTATGCCACTTTGGCCAATAACGGTATGCGACTGCCGGTTTCAATTTTACGTTTGTCCAAGGTTCCTCAGGGGGCGCAGGCGGCATCAGCAAAGGATGTTAGTCGTATGGTATCAGCTCTTGAGACCGTGGTTGCTGAGGGTACTGGTGGTCGTGCTGCCATCGAGCGTTATCGTGTAGGTGGTAAAACCGGTACTGCCAAGATGGCTGAGCGTGGAGGCTATGGTAACTCATATATCGGTACCTTTGCAGGATTTGCCCCATTATCCGATCCGCGCTTTTCACTGGTTGTAGTGATGAAGAACCCTAAGGCGGGAAAGTTTTATGGTGGTACGGTTTCAGGACCTGTATTCCGTGATGTTATGTCACGTGCCCTGCAACTGTATAATGTACCGCCTGATAGAAGTCTTAAAGAGAAGAATTAAGCTATGCGTTCATTAAGCGAGCTCAACAAATATTTTAATACCAAAATTGAAGCATCATCATTTGCAACTGGTGAGGCCAATCCCTGTTTTGAATATCTAGAAAGTGATTCCCGTAAGATCCAACCTGGTCAAATCTTTGTAGCCGTCAAAGGCTTGCACTCAGATGGCCGTGCCTATATTAAGAAGGCTCAGGACAGTGGTGCTGTTGCATATATATATAAGGACACTCCTACTGATGAGCAATTAGAGGGAGTAACTATTCCTGGCTTTGCTTTATCGAGTAATCGTAGCTTTGCAAAATTTGCCTGCTGGTTTTATGGTGATCCATCATCAATTATTAAAATTCTGGGTGTAACTGGTACCAATGGCAAATCAACCACTACCTGGCTTTTAGCTCAGATCCTGAATAATCTAGGCTATAAATGTGCTGTGATCGGTACGTTGGGAACTGGTTTTCTGCCTAATCTGCAAAAGAGTGCCAATACCACCCCTGATGGTCTTGCCCTGCAGCGTTGCCTCTATGATCTGGTAAAGAGTGGTGCAAGCTATGCTGCCATGGAGGTGTCCTCAATTGGTATCTGTGAAAAGCGTATTGAGGGGATCAATTTTTTCGCAGTAGGTTTTACCAATTTAACCCGTGATCACCTAGATTACCACGGGACTATGGAAGAGTATTATCAGGCCAAAAAGAAGCTCTTTTTAAACGATGTGCCCATGGGCATTAACGAAAATGATGAATATGGCCAGCGGCTTATGAGGGAAATTGTCGGAACCAAGATCCTAGGTTATAGATGTGGTACCTTCATTTCCAGTAAAAATAATAACAGTGTCTTTGTACAGAAGAACAAATTCCTAAGTAGCGGTATCGATCTGCAGATAAGCTATCAAAGCAACAAAGCCCGTTTTGTACTACCTCTGCTGGGATCATTTAATGCAGAAAATTACGCCTGCGCGGTAGCCTTATTGCTAAGTGCCGATATTGATTTTGACAGTATTATCAAGGCCTCTAAAGATCTAAAGCCAGTTACCGGCCGTATGGAATGCTTTAAGGGTGATAACAAACCTTCAATCGTGGTTGATTATGCCCATACTCCAGATGGTGTAGAACAGGTATTAAAGGCCAGCCGTGAGCATCATCCCAAGGGACATATCTTCATCGTCCTAGGCTGTGGAGGGGATCGTGATAAGGGTAAGCGCCCAATTATGGCAATTAAGGCCTCTGTTTTTGCAGATACGGCGATATTTACCTCTGACAATCCCAGAACCGAAGATCCCGAGGCTATCTTAAGGGATATGCAGTATGGTGTTGGCAGTGCACAGAACTGTGAGTTTATCGTCGACAGACGTAAGGCTATAGACTGGGCCTTTGCTCATGCAAGCAAAGATGATTGCATTGTGATTGCCGGTAAGGGACATGAGGATTACCAGATCTTCAAAAATGAGACCATTCACTTCTCAGATAGAGAAATTGCCGCCGAGCTTGCAGGAGTTGAGCTCAAATGATCCCTTTTAAATTACGAGAGCTTTGTGCAAGTGCAAAGGGCTCACTAAGCGGAGATGATCTCACAGTTAATGCTGTAGCAACTGATTCACGTAAAACAGCAGGAGCTCTTTTTATTGCCCTAAAGGGAGAGCGCTTTGATGGCCATGATTTTCTAGATAAGGCTATAGCAGGTGGTGCAGTTGCCTTAGGGGTATCAAAAGAGCCTGATAAGTCAATTCTTGATTTATGCAGTCAAAGGCATATTAGCGTTTTAAGGTGTGCCGACACTCTGCGCCTTTTGGGGCTTTCAGGCAAGATTGTTCGTGATAAGAGTAGGGCCCATGTGGTATCTCTTACCGGATCTTGTGGAAAAACCACCGTAAAGGAGCTCACAGCCTTAATCTTGTCAAAAAAGGGCAGGACTCTGGCTACTGCTGGCAATTTTAATAATGATATAGGTGTGCCGCTTACTTTGCTAAATCTTGAGCAGGACACTGAATTTGCGGTAATTGAACAAGGGGCAAGTCATCCTCAGGACATTGCACGCACTTGTGAGTTCGTAGGATCTGAGGTGGCACTGATTAATAACGCAGGCTCTGCTCATATCGAAGGCTTTGGATCTTTGCGTGGAGTATATCTTGGAAAATCAGAGATCCTACAGGATGTATTCTCACGTGGCGGGATCGGTATTGTTCCCTCTGACTCAAACTGGATAGATGACTGGAAAAGCGATTTTAATTCACAATTGCGTGAAGGTCGTTTGCTTACTTTTGGAAGCTCTGAGGATGATTTTGTCACTGTTAGTGGCATTAAAACCACGCTTGATGGCGTGTCATGCAAAATAAAAGCTCAGGGTTATGAATTTTCAGTAACGCTTCCTCTGCTTGGTGCACATAATGCCATGAATGCAGCTGCCGCCTGTGCTCTGGCACTTAAGGCAGGAGCAGACGTTTCCATGCTAAAAGATGGACTCTTGTCCTACAAGCCGATGGTAGGTCGTCTGTGTGTTAAGAAATTCTCTGGCTTTACCTTAATTGATGATGCTTATAATGCCTCATTTAATTCAGTAATAGCAGCCCTTGATGTACTTTCACAGTGTGAAGGTCGTCGCGTATTTATCTTCGGCGATATGGGCGAGCTTGGATCTGAGGCGGTAAGTTTGCATGAGAAAGTTGGTGTTCATGCTAGGCACTGTGTAGATGAGCTCTGGTGTCTAGGTAGTTTAAGTGAGCATACCTGTAAGGCCTTTGGTGCAGGAGCGGTGCATTTTGTATCTCATGAAGAGCTTATCAAGGTTGCATTGGATCTTGCATCATCAAGCTCGTATGCCAGTTTCTTAGTCAAGGGATCTCATGCTATGCATATGGATCTAGTTAACAACGCATTAATAAAATCAGGAGAGACGTTGTGATAGTTTTACTTTCTGAGTGGTTGTCAAATTACGTCGACTCCATGAGAATTTTTGGATATCTGACCTTTCGTGCGATCATGGCTCTGTTTACTGCACTGGCTATTTCCTTGGCGTTAGGTCCACGGGTTATCAATTATCTCCATGTGCTGCACTTTGGTCAGCCAGTACGTGATGATGGTCCGCAGACTCATCTTAAAAAGCAGGGCACACCCACTATGGGCGGTGTACTTATCATCGGTACTATTGTGGTAACTATGCTTCTATGGTGCCGTCTTGATAACCCATACGTTTGGTATGCAATAATTACGCTGGTTGCCTATGCATTAATTGGCTTTGCCGATGACTATCTAAAGGTGGTCCGTCATGATCCTCATGGTTTGCGTGCCAAATACAAGTATTTCTGGCAGTCAATTGTAGCTTTGGGAATTGCCTGTGCTATCTACGGCAGTGCCGAAAGTGTACAGGAAACTACCTTTGTCGTGCCCTTCTTTAAGGATTTTATGCCCAATATCGGCTTCCTTATCATTCCACTTGCCTATTTGGTGTTAACCGGATCATCTAATGCGGTAAATCTTACCGACGGTCTCGATGGTCTGGCAATTATCACCACCATAACCGTTGCAGCAGGCTTAGGCATTGTCGCTTGGGCTACCTCAAACGTCAATATTGCACAGTATCTGTATATTCCATATGTACCGAAGGCTGCCGAGCTTACTATGGCATGTACCGCTATCGTCGGCGCCGGCCTTGGATTTTTGTGGTACAACACCTATCCTGCTGAAATCTTCATGGGAGATGTCGGATCACTGGCCTTAGGCGCAGGTCTTGGTGTAATTTCAGTGCTTATCCGTCAGGAGATCCTGCTCTTTATCATGGGTGGTATTTTTGTGATGGAAACTTTGTCGGTCATTTTACAGGTAGGGTCCTATAAGATGCGCGGACGTCGTATCTTCCGTATGGCTCCACTGCATCACCATTATGAAAAGGGTGGATGGCCTGAACCGCGAGTTATGGCTCGTTTCTGGATTATTACCATTGTACTGGTGTTGATTGGTTTGATTACTTTGAAAATGCGTTAATGAGATCGGGGAAAAATAATGAACTCTGCTTTAAACGGTAAGAAAATCGCTGTTGTAGGCTTGGGCGTATCTAATCTGTCCTGTTTACGTTATTTGTTACGTCATGATCTTAAAAAAATAACTCTTTTTGATACTCGCCAGCAACCGCCGCGTCTGTCAGAGTTGCCTTCTGGAATTGAGGTACGTCTAGGACAGCTTTCATCAGAGGTACTTTCAGGTTATGACATGATTGTATTGGCACCAGGTGTTAGTGCTTATCGTGAAGAGATCGTTACCGCAGAGAAAAATGGTGTTGAGGTTGTAGGTGATGTTGAGCTTTTTGCCCGCGAGGTAAGTGCACCGGTGATAGGTATCACCGGCTCAAATGGCAAATCAACCGTTACTGCCTTAACTGCAGTTATGGCTCAATGTGCAGGTATGAAGGCTGTGGCTGGCGCCAACTTTGGTATTCCTGTTTTTGATATTCTCGACCCCAGTGTAGATCTCTATGTATTAGAGCTTTCATCCTTTGAGCTTGAAACAACCAAGACATTAAAGCTTAAGGCTGCAACTATTTTGAATGTATCTGAGGATCATCTTGATCGCTATAACGGTGATATCGAGCTGTATGCCCGTGCTAAGCAGCGTATCTTTATGAATGCTGAGGGTGCTGTGGAAAATCGTGCAGATCCGCGCACGGTTCCGTTTAATGATATTAAGGCAGTCTCCTTTGGTGCTGATGCCATCTCCTATGGTCGCATAGTGGAAAACGGCGGTGAAACCTTCCTAGGAGTGATGGGCGAAAAGGTTTTAAATGTACGTGAGATGAAGATCTGTGGTGTACATAATGAGTTAAATGCTTTGGCCTGTATGGCGCTGTGCGATGTTGCCAATATCGGTATTAATCGTGTGGCTCAGTTGCAGGCATTAAGAAGCTTTGCCGGTCTTCCTCATCGCTGTCAGCTAGTCTCTGAGATTAAGGGGGTCTGTTTCTATAACGACTCTAAGGCAACCAACGTGGCCTCAGCTCAGGCCGCAATTGAAGGACTGGCAGGTCGTCACGCCAATGGCATCATTTTGCTTGCAGGCGGTCTTGGCAAGGGGCAGGACTTTACTCCCTTAAAGCAGTATCTTGGTAAAGAGGTTACCAAGATCTATTGCTTTGGTAAGGATAAGGACAAACTTTTGGACTTGGATAATACCCGCTGTGTTGATGTTCCGGATATGGCTGAGGCTTTGAAGCGAGCAAAGAGTGAGGCCGTCTATGGTCAGGCTGTGCTGTTATCTCCAGCCTGTGCATCCTTTGATCAGTTCAATGGCTTTGAGGATCGTGGAGAGCAATTCGTTTCCATGGTTCAGACTATGGCTAAGGATTTTTAATCGAGGTTAAAAATGCAGATGGAGGCTTTGAAAAAAGATAAGGTAGGCTATGACAGGGCGCTGTTTATTGCAGCCTTGCTGCTGTTGCTGACAAGCATCGTGCTCATTGCCACCTCCTCCATCATGGAATCAAAGAACCTCTACAACGATGAGTTTTTCCTGCTTAAAAAGCATGTCATGTCAATTGGTGTGGCGGTTATTGCAGGAGTTGTGGCACTCACCTGCCAGACAAAAAAGCTTGAGCGTGGGGCATTTTATTTCATGATCATCGTGATGCTGATGCTCATTGCTGTGCTCATCGTCGGTCGAAGTATTAATGGTGCTAAGCGTTGGCTACCACTGGGAATATTTAACTTACAGCCTGCGGAGCTGTTAAAGATCTGCTGGCTTATATATATATCATCCTTTGTTTCACGCAAAATGGATGAGGTCAGAAGCAAGGTAAGGGGCTTTGCCAAACCTGCATTCCTTATAGGATTAATGGGCTTTTTGCTCTTAAAACAGCCTGATCTTGGATCTTTAATTGTAGTTTGTTGCCTTTGCTATGCAATTTTGTGGATAGCGGGATCACCTATTATTTACTATCTTGGAACAATAGGTTTTTTGGGGCTAGGTTTGGCTGCCGTTATTTTAACCTCCCCATATCGTATGGCGCGTATGGTTACATTTCTAGATCCTTGGGCTGATCAGTTTGGTGCGGGGTATCAGTTAACGCAGTCTCTCATGGCCTTTGGCCGTGGCGGATTGTTTGGTCAGGGGCTTGGAAATTCAATTCAGAAGCTAGGCTATCTGCCTGAGGCACATACCGACTTCGTAACCTCAATATTAGGTGAGGAGTTTGGCTTTATTGGTATGTGTGTGGTTATTTTGCTTGAGTTCTTCATAGTATTTAAGGCTTTGTACCTAGGATTTAGCATTTTGCGTAAGGCTCCAATTTTTCAGGGCTTTTTAGCATCAGGCATAGGTATATGGTTCTGTGTGCAAACCACGATTAACATCGGTGTCGCCTCAGGTGGGTTACCAACTAAGGGGTTGACCTTGCCGCTAGTCTCTTTTGGTGGTTCTTCGATGATCGTGTTTTGCATGGCAATTGGTATTTTGCTACGTATCGATTTTGAAAAGAGACACGGACAGATAGACTTCTCAGATCCTAGTGCAAATAATGAGGATAAGAAAAATGGGTAAGAAGATTTTGATCATGGCCGGAGGCACTGGTGGACATGTGTTTCCTGCTATTGCTATTGGCCGTGAGCTTCTCTCCCGCGGACATGAGATCCTGTGGCTGGGAACTCGTGGACGTATGGAGGAAAAGCTAGTGCCTAAGGCCGGCTTTCCCATTGAATATATCAATGTACGTGGTATCAGACGTAATGGTATCAAAGCCAAACTTACAGCTCCCTTCATGGTAATGCGTGCAGTATTACAGGCCTTAAGCGTAGAGCGTAAATTTAAGCCTGATGTGGTGCTTGGTATGGGTGGCTATGCCTCAGGTCCTGGTGGACTTGCAGCTAAGCTTTTGGGGATCCCGGTGGTTCTTCACGAGCAAAATGCTGCCGCAGGTCTTACCAATAGACTTTTATCTAAGATTGCCTCGGTTATTTTGCTAGGCTTCCCCGGTGCCTTCAGTGGTCCTAAGGTACGTAATGTCGGCAATCCTGTGCGCTCTGAAATTACGGCACTTTTTAATCGCAAGCGTAGCTTTAACGAAGGTCCCCTAAAACTTCTGGTAATAGGTGGCTCATTAGGTGCGCAGGCGCTAAATGAAATTGTACCTAAGGCTTGCAAGCTCCTAGATGCTGGGGATATTGAGATTACCCATCAGTGTGGCGGCGGACATCTTGAAAAAACACAGCAGGCCTATGCAGGCTGTAGTGCCAAATATGAGGTATCAGAATTTATAAGTGATATGGCCAGAGCTTTTATCACTCATGATCTCATTATCTGCAGAGCTGGTGCCTCAACTGTGGCCGAGGTCGCCTGTGTGGGAATTCCTGCTATCTTTGTTCCTTTGCCATCGGCTGTTGATGATCATCAGACCAAGAATGCTTCCTTCTTGGAGCAAAAGGGCGCAGCTCTTATCATGCCGCAGCACTCAATGACTGCAGAAACATTAGCAACTACTCTTAAGGATTTTATCGCGCATAGGGATAAGCTCTTTGCAATGAGCAAACAGGCATTTTCCTGTGCAAAAACTGATGCAACCGTGCGTGCTGCCGATATCATTGAAAAGTTAGCTTAGCAATTAGACCAGAAATTTAAACAACAGAATTTATATAGAAAAAAACAATGAATACTAATCACGAAAAATTTGCTGTGCCCTTGATGCACAAAATAAAGCGCATTCATTTTATCGGTATCGGCGGTGCTGGCATGTGCGGTATTGCCGAGGTTCTGCGCAATGAGGGCTATCAGGTATCAGGCTCTGATATTGCAGAGAGTGCTAACACCAACCGTTTAAAATCCCTAGGCTGTGATATCTTTATTGGACATAAGGCATCAAATGTTAATGGATCATCTGTGGTGGTGGTGTCATCTGCCATCAACAAGGAAAATCCTGAAATTCAGGCTGCAGCAAGCATGCATATTCCGGTAGTACGTCGTGCTGAGATGCTTGGCGAGTTGATGCGCTATCGCTATGGTATTGCCGTATCAGGAACCCATGGTAAGACAACTACTACCTCACTTATTGCATCAATTTTTGGTGAGGCCTCTCTTGATCCTACCTTCGTAATCGGTGGTCTGTTAAACAGTGCTGGTACCAATGCCCGTCTAGGTCAGGGCCGTTATCTGATTGCAGAGGCTGATGAGTCTGATGCTTCATTCTTGCATCTGCAGCCTATGGTTACCGTGGTCACTAATATCGAGCCTGATCATCTAGGCACCTATGACGGTGATTTTTCAAAGCTCAAGGCCACATTTGTTGAATTTCTTCACAACTTGCCCTTCTATGGAGTGGCAGTGGTTTGCATCGATGATGTCAATATCCGCGAGATTTTGCCGCAGATTGGTCGTACTGTGATCACCTATGGTGTATCAGAAGATGCTGATTTTAGAGTTACCTCTTTTAAGGAGGAGGGCATGGGGTCGCGATTTGTAATCGAGCGCCGCAATGCCACTCCTCTGGATATTTATTTGCCAATACCTGGTCTGCATATGGCTAAAAATGCTGCAGCTGCGGTTGCGGTAGCTCTTGAAGAGGGCATTGCAGATGACAAAATCGTCAAGGCTTTAAAGGAATTCCGTGGTGTCGGTCGTCGTTTCCAATGCTATGGAGATTTTAATGTTGCAGGTAAGAAGGTAACACTGGTTGATGACTACGGACATCATCCAACAGAGGTAGGGGCCACCTTAGAGGCTGCCCGTCTTGCCTTCCCAAGGCGTAAGATATTTATGCTGTTTCAACCTCATCGTTATACCCGTACCCGTGATCTCTATGAGGACTTTGTCAAGGTTTTGCAAAATACCGACAAGCTGGTCTTACTTGAGGTCTACAGTGCAGGAGAGGCTCCGATTGCAGGTGCAGATTCAAGACATCTTGCCCGCTCTATCCGATCTATGGGCAAAATTGAGCCTGTTTATGCACAGGATCCTCAGGAGATCCCTGAGCTTATTGAAAGTCTGTGTGAGGATGGAGATGTGATTTTGACTCAGGGTGCAGGCAGTGTAACCAAGATTGCCCGTTCTCTGTCTGAGCGTTGGGAGAGAGTGTAATTGAAGCGTCAGTCTCGCGGACATTTTGTACTAGGTCTGGTATTTTTGCTGGCAGTAGTGTTCGCTCTCTGGAATTTCAATTCAGTTTTGACCGCTTTCTTAGGAAGCGGTAAGTCTTTTCCTGTGCAGGCTGTACGTATAGATGGCGTATTAACTCACGTCACCAAACGTCAGATTGCAGATATCGTAGGAACAATTGCAGGCGATCAGAACATAGCCTCTGTAGATACGGATGAAATTCGTGATCGTCTGCTTAAGTATCCGTGGCTTGCGCGTGTGGCGGTACACCGCAAGATGCCTGATACTATTGTGGTATCGGTAGTTGAGCATGTGCCGGCGGCACTGTGGAATGACGATGGTCTGTACGATGCTACAGCCAAGGAAATCTTCAAGCCTGATTTAAGTAATTTTAGCGAATCCCTAGTAAGGCTTGGTGCCTACCGTGACAATCTGGCCCCAGAGGTCTATGACAGTGCGGTAGCGTTCATTCGTTTACTTCAGGGTACACATTATCATCTGGTAGCCCTATATCTTGATCAGGTGCGTTGTTATACTCTGACGCTGTCAGATGGAACAAAGTTAATTCTAGGTAAGGGACGTGAGCTATGCATAGAACGTTTGAAACGTCTGATACGAGCCCTGCCTCAGGTGGATTTTAAATTAGAAGACGTCAGCTATGTGGACTTACGGTACGATGTGGGCTTTGCCGTAGGACCTGCAAAGAAAGCCCCTCAAGGAGAGAGTAGCGAAGATGGGACTGTTTATAAAAAATAATAAGGGTGTAAGTGGCAAGAATAATATTGAGCCTGTAAGAGGAGATCTCTTTTTTGCCTTTGATCTTGGTACCTCCGTATTAAGACTGTGTGCAGCTCAGGTTGATGAATTTGAGACTGTTACTGTAGTCGGTTACCGTGAAATCCCGTCTGCTGGTATCAGACAGGGGGCCGTGGCTGATATGAACCGCCTCAAGGATGCCTTAAATTCTCTCTTAGTAGGCTTTGAGCGTGACTACAATGTACAGATCAGAAATTGTATAGTAGGAGTTGCAGGTACCTTTATTGCATCCTCCAATCAGTCAGGATCTGCTACCGTCAAGGGAAGTACTGTCACCTTTGAGGATCAGATAGCTGCCAATGAAAATGCCCGCTCAGGATCGCCCTTTAATGAAAACGATTTTGTGCTGATGCATACCGTAATTCAAAGCTACACCACCGACTCTCCCATAGAAGTGCTCAATCCTGTGGGGCAGTTTGCAAGAAAACTTGATGTCAAGGTGCATTTGGTAGCCTTAAGACGCTCCCTTGAGCAGAACATCTGTAATGCCTTTGCTGCGTTAAAGCCAGAACTCTCCTCTCCGGCCTTTATCTATTCAGGTATTGCAGCTGCAGATGCTGTACTTACCACAGAGCAGAAGCAGATGGGCGTTATCTTTATGGATATAGGCGGAGGCTCTACTAATGTTGCCGTCTATTCTCAGAGCAAGCTACAGGTGACTTTTGGTTTAAATCACGGTGGTGATGCAATTACTGAGGATATCTCCCAGAGATTTGGATTGCCCCTAAGTATTGCGGAGAAAATGAAGATCCAGTATGGCTTTGCCTCCCCTGAGGCCCTGCCTGAGGAACTGCGCGGTAAGGTTGTAACAGGTACTTATGGCGAGGAGGAGTCTAAGACTCAATTTGCCGTGGCCTTTGAGGACCTTGCTATCTGCATTAATTACCAGCTTAAGGGCATTTTTGAGCAGGTGATCAACCATATCACCAGCTTGGTTGACAATAAACAGGTTGAAATAGGATCAGTTGCTCTAGTGGTGCTGACAGGCGGAGCTGCGTTAACCCGTAGCATTAACACGATACCTGTTACCGTAGGTGCCTATCCTTTGAGAATAATAGTTGCCAATCCGCGTGCAGTTAAGACTAATCTTTTGGAAAATTCTAAAAATGAAACCGATGAAAACTATGTTAATAGTCCTGATAAGGCTGTAACTATCGGTCTTATCCGCAACTATTATCATGACACCAAGACCAATGAAAGCAGGAATGAGCAGGGACGAGCTCCCTCTACTGGAGTTTTGTCCAAATTTATTGATTGGTGGAAGAATGAATTTTGATAAAAGAGCTCTGTTTTAGTCACAGCTGTGAACTATAACAATGCTATTTGTTGCTTTTTTTTATATAATCACATTAATTGTGAATATAAGATCTGTGCGTTTGAGTAACGTCGGAATTTTTGAGAGATAGAAAATGAGTGATTTTCGTGTAGAGTCCGTTTCCAATGAAACTCAGGATGCGGGTATTCAGCCGTCTGCAGCCTGCAAAATCCGTGTTCTTGGCATCGGCGGTGGCGGCGGCAACACCTTACAGCACATGATCAATGAAAGCTTGAGCGGTGTTGAATTTATTGCTATTAATACTGATTCTCAGGCCTTAAATAAGACTACAGCTCCCTTAAAAGTTCAGATCGGTGTCAAACTCACAGGTGGTCTTGGTGCAGGTTGTGATCCTAACAAGGGACGTAAGGCTGCTGAGGAGTCTAAGGACGATATCAAGAAGCTTCTGTCAGGCTCTGACATGGTCTTTATCGCAGCCGGCATGGGTGGCGGTACTGGTACTGGTGCAGCTCCTGTTATTGCTGAGATTGCCAAGGAATCAGGTGCCCTTACTGTTGCTGTTGTAACTAAGCCATTCAAGTTTGAAGGCTCCCGTCATATGGTAAATGCCGAGTCTGGTATTTCCGAGTTACAAAAGCATGTTGATTCACTCATTGTTATCGATAATGAAAAGTTGCTCAAGAACCTAGGCGCCAATATCTCTCTGGTTAATGCCTTCTCTGCTGCCAATGATGTTTTATTAAATGCTGTTCGCGGTATTACTGACTGCATCACCAACACCGGCTTTATTAACGTAGACTTTGCTGACGTTCAGACCGTTATGCGTGGTCGCGGTCACGCCATGATCGGTACTGGTGAGGGCGCTGGTGCAAACTTCGTTGAGGATGCCGTTGAGCGTGCAATTCATTCACCTCTTATTGAGCCTATCGATATTCAGGCAGCTGCCGGATTGTTAGTAGTGGTTCGTGCCAATCCTAACTTCCCTATCAACCGCTATGAAGAGATCTGCTCTGCAGTTCAGGCCTATGCTGATCCTGAGGCTGACTGCAAGGTCGGTTTGACCTATGATGAGTCCATGTCAGAAGATGCGGTGTCTATTACCATTCTTATCACCGGTATCAGTGCCGGTGATCTGGAAACACCAAGTACCGAAGCAAACAAAGGGCGTGCTCCTGATCCTGTAGCTGTTAAGACTAAGGGGTGGTATCAGGCAGGTCTTGCAATGCGAGATGGCCGCCGTCCAGAGACGAATATGAATTCTTCAAAAGGAGTTTCGTCATCAACCTTCACCGTGACTGATGCCTCCTCCGTACAGGGAATGGGCACTGACAGAAATTCCTCAGTACCTAGTTCATCTCCTATAGGCGGTTTCTCTGCCCGTGATGTTGAAACTCAGTATCGTCCTCATGTAAATGAGGTTCCGGGAAGAGATATGGCCAGCACCATCTCAGAGAGTAGCTCCTTGTGGGATGATTTACCTCCTATCATCAGAAACAGAGCTGAATAATTTTTAAAAAGCCGGGATTTAGCTCCCGGCTTTTTTACATGCGAATGTAAAAAAATTGTCTCTATACTATGCGTTTTGCGGGAACTTGAGCGCAAAATAAGCGTCTAAGGAAAAAGTGCCTTTTAGGTGATGATAGTTGTCATGCCTATTTGTGCTAAAATCCGAAGGCTTTTGATTTTCTACGAGGCTTGTATCATGGTAAGACAGCGCACATTGGCCAAAGAAATTAAGGTTACCGGTATTGGTCTTCATTCCGGTGCTAAGGTCAGCGCCGTTTTTGAGCCGGCACCTGCTGGTACTGGTATTGTCTATACCAGAGGCGATCTTTGCCCTAAGGTTACAATGAAGTGCTCTGCTGATAATGTTCGTGACACTCAGCTTTGTACAGCTCTCGTCAACACCGACGGTGTACGTATTTCAACGGTTGAGCATTTAACAGCCGCTTTATGTGCTCTGGGTATCGACAATCTCAAGATCGAGGTAAATGCCCCCGAGCTTCCTGTCATGGATGGTTCCTCTCAGCCTTTCCTCTATTTATTTGAAAATGCCGGCGTCAAGGAGCTAGATGCTCCTCGTGAGTTTTTGCGTGTCAAACGTAAGGTAAGAGTTGAGGATAAGGATAAGTGGGCTGAGCTCAACCCCAATGATGGTGGGTTCTTCATGGATCTGACTATCGACTTTAACCATCCGGCTATGGACAGAGATCTGCAGCATTTTGCCTTTGAGTTTTCAGGTAAGAATTTCCTCGAGCAGTTGTCCCGTGCCCGTACCTTCTGCTTTATGCGTGATGTTGAGTATATGCATGCACATCATTTGGCCATGGGTGGCTCTCTTGAGAATGCGGTGGTTTTAGATGATTATCGTGTGGTAAACCCCGAAGGGTTGCGTTACCCAGATGAGTTTGTTAAGCACAAGATGCTTGATGCCTGTGGCGATCTCTATATGAGTGGTCGTAGCATTATTGGTAATTTCAAGGCCTACAAAACCGGGCATGCTCTCAACAATGCGCTGTTACGCGCTTTGTTATCTGATCCTAAAAACTTTGAGGTGGTAACCTTCGAGGATGAACGTCAAGGCGCTATCGAGTGCTTAAATCCTGAGGGTAGTTTATCAGCAATAGCCATTCAGGCATAAATTTATATTACGGCGAAAAGTTCTGATTTGAAGTTGGTCACAATTTCTCATCTAAAATTTTAGCCCGTAATATTGTTATAAAAAATATACTGACCATGCGTCACGTAAGTTCTTTAAAAATTG
>CAVJLP010000013.1:29532-34903 GCA_963650525.1 Firmicutes bacterium CAG:534 | reverse complement strand
TTTTAAAAAAGCCTTGGATTTTATTTTTATCTGTCTGCATTAAATTACAAATAAACCTGACTTTATGACATAAACTACCCCAAAACACCCCGGGAGCCCTTGTGGCTCCTATATTTTTACCTGTTGCAATTCTTGTTTAATGGTAGTATAATGTAAGATTGATAATGACAGGGGAGTAAGGTTATGTATGTAGGGGTATTTAAAAGTGGCAACCATGAGTACTGCCGACTTGCTGAAAGCTATCGTGATGAAAACGGTAAGGTGAAGACTAAGATCATTAAGAACTTCGGTCGTGTAGATAAACTGACCGCCAATGATCCAGATGCAGTAGAAAAACTAAAGCAGCAGTACGGAGGATCCCGTGAGGATAAAGTTGAAGCCCGTGGTAAGAGTAGAGCTGAGGAATTAAGTCAGCACCTTAAGAATAAGCCGCTTTTAAACCTTGATTCGTACCCCTGCTTAAACTATGGCCATTGGGTATTGAAGGCTTTGTGGAAAAGATTGGGATTAGACCGTAAGCTTCCTTACCTGCAGAGCTCTAAGACCAAGATCCAATTTGATTTAAATGAAGTGATCTCATTTCTTGCCTTCTCCAAAGTACTCGACCCGCACTCAGTACGCAGAACCTTTGCTGATAAGGACTTCTTTATCGGTGCCCCGATGCAGAACATCACCCTTAACAACTGCTATGACACCCTGTCAGTCTTAAGAGAGCATAAGGACAGCATTTTTAAAGGCATAAACTCAAGATTGGATGAGTACTATGGCTCTGATAGATCATTATTGCTGTTCTATGATGTGACCAATACCTATCTTGAATCTCCCATGAGCGATGAAGAGTGGTTATACAAGCAGGTAGACTTTTATGAAAACCGCTTAGCAATCCTGCTTGACGCCAGAGACAATGGTGAGATTGATGCAACGCAGTTTGATGAAAAAGATCAATTTATCGGTGAATATGAGTTCCTCCCACCAGAAATACTCGACAGAATAGAAGAGCTCAAGATTGAATACCTTTGTATGCGCGGACCATCAAAGGAACATCGTTATGATTTACCGATAGTATCGATTGCTTTAATCATGGATAGAAATGGCTTTCCGATAGACTTTGAGGTCTATTCAGGTAATGCCTCTGAGTTTAAGACTATGAAGCAATCTATCGAAGGGTTAAAGAAGAAATATCATGCTAAGGAAACTATAGTAGTAGCTGACAGAGGGTTAAACTCCGCCAGCAATCTGCAGATGCTACAGGATGAGAAGCTTGGCTATCTCATGGCGCAGAAGGTAACATCCTTACCCAAAGCCATTGAAGAGCAGATGTTAAAGCTTGAGGAATACACTCCTGTCAATGAAAATCATCCTGAACTTGGTAAATATCGCATTATCAAGAATTTCAAAAAGCCCATTCCCAGAACAAAAGAAGCACAGGAATGTACACTCGTTCTTACCTACAGTGAGGAGCGACGCAGACGTGATGAATGCCTGTTGGATAAGCAGGTAGAAAAGGTACGTAAGAAAGCCAGTGTTAAGGGAAAAATTGCTCCTTCATCCACCAGTGGTGCTGAAATTGCTAAAGTTGAAGAAGGTCAGAGTAAAACTGCCACCATTATCGGTGTTGATGATGATGCCGTTGCCAAAAGAAGAAAACTCTGTGGCTATGCTGCTATGGTATACAAAAGCGCTCCTATTGAAGATGGTAAAACCAGTACCAATAATCTCACCGACGATACCATTGCTGCTGTCTATCATCAGCTAACCGCTATCGAAGAATGCTTCCGCATTATGAAAAGCAATCTAGGCTTACGTCCGATGTTTGTGTGGCAATCAGATCACATTCGTGGCCACGTCACTGTTTGTGTCCTAGCCTTGCTTCTCATCAAGATGTTGCAAAAGGATGTAAATGAACAACTTGAAGGTGATGAAGTCAGTATCGATGACTTATGCGCCGCCTTGGATGATGCCAATGTGATGTTTATGAAGCCTTCTGAGCGTGAATGCATATTCATCCCGCAGATGTCCCGTACTCAGAACGTACGTCGTGATCATGTAACACTCAGTGATGAGGATTTATTAGAGAAGATCTCATCTCAGGATTTTGTACCCAAGGAGAGTCTCATCAGCCGTTGCATGCGTGCGGTCAATCTAACCCCTATCAAAGGTATTATGAACCGCCCAGAGTTAGCCCACTGCCTCAAGACCAGATTCGACTCCGATGAGGTGGTGGTATCACCGATCCTATTGAAACAACTGTATCCTACCTTGTGTACTACCATCCCACAAAAATAAAATAGCCGCCAGCCCTTGAGCAATCAAGGGTTGCCATAACCTATACCCGTAAAGTCAGGTATTACGGCGATCTTCTGCAGCTTCAAGCAAAAGTACGTTACCAGAGAATGGCATAAAAGGCTCCGGAGAAAATTTTTATCAATTATTCTATCTATATGTGCACTCTCAGGCAATTTTCTGACGCTGTCAAAAATCCGTTTTGAGCTATTGATCATTTTTTTTTCATATTTATGGAGCAATTAAAAAATGAGCGTCTATTAATTTGGCATATCAATTGCTTTGTCTTTTTAAAATGCGCGCGTAGCATTTCTTTGGCGCAAGAGGGATTATGGAAGACACTGCTTTACTTAAGGCAAAGGATGCCACCGATATCGGACTTAAGGCAGATATTCGCGGAATGTCACGTCTTAAGGAGCTAGGACTTGGTGATAAGCATCAAAAAGCCATGGCGCTAAAAGCTGCAGCTGAGCAGTTTGAGCAGTTGTTAACTCAATACTGGGTTGACGGTATGCGCTCCTCGGTGTCTTCAATTAATGAGGATTCTCCTCTGCATAGTAAGTACTCACGCATGTTTGAGGATATGCTCTCTCAAGAGCAGGTAGGACTGATGTCAAACAAGGGCGCCGTATCTAAAAACTCTATTACCTACCTTGTTGCCAAGCAGTTTTCAAAGTCCCTAGGAGATGAGGGCAAGGAGCTTTTGCAGGAGCTCATCTCACCTGATAATCACAGCCGTCCTGAAGGCGTTGTGAGCGGTTACGGAAGTCATGATTATTCGTCTTATCTCGATCCATCATCCGTTGAGGCTCGTTTTGTCAAAGGTCTTAAGAGCATTTATCAGGATCTGCCCGAAGGTAGTCTTAAGATGTTTGAGTCGCAGGAGGATTTTGTACAAAAGCTTATGCCTTATGCCTTAAAGGCTGTAGAGGGGGAGGGCTTTAATCCTCTGGTCTTGGTGGCACAGGCTGCGTTGGAGACAGGCTGGGGACAGCATGTGCCAGCAGGTAATAACTACTATGGTATTAAGGCTGATTCTTCATGGACGGGAGATAGAGAGGATCTTGCATCACCTGAATTTGAAGGGGGATCGGTGGTGTCACGCATATCATCCTTCCGCTCCTATGCAAATCTCTTAGATTCAATGAAGGATTACATAGACTTTATCAAGAGTAATCCGCGTTATGGTCAGGCAGTATCCAAGAGTTTTGATACTGATGGATATTTTGATGAAATTGCCCGTGCAGGTTACGCCACCGATCCAGATTACGCCACCAAGCTTAAAAATATTTCACGCAAAATTGCATTTATGGCATACAAATAGCATACAGCTAGTTAAGCGAGAGAAAAGCGGCATATTCATGCCGTATACAGGGATTAAAAGATGCTGGATCTAATACAAATTGGCAAGTTTGGTGTGCTAAATTCGCAAAAGCTAATTAGCACCACTTCCAATAACATCAACAACGTCAATACTGAGGGCTATACCCGCAAGCAGACGTTGACTTATACCAGCACCATCGATTGGGGCGTTGGCTCAACTGACACACGTCGTATTTATAATCAATATGTTCAGCGTGAGCTGTATGCAGATACCGGCTCTAAAAATTATTACGAGGCCTATAAATCAGGTATGGAGAGCACCGATAGCATGCTCTCAGATGATGATATGTCAGTATCTACGGCTTTTACCAAATTTTTTAATGCTCTTTCCACCTCTATTCAAAGTCCTACCTCCACCTCGTCGCGTGAGGAGGTTCTATCTGATTTAAAGATAATTCAAAATCGTTTTAAGACCTTAAATAAGGAAATCCAAAGTCAGATCAATGCCGTAAACGACAAGGTCAATGATGCAGTCTCTAATGTCAATTCCCTGACAGCGGCTATTACCAAGTTAAATCAGCAGATCTTAGCCTCATCAATTGATGCTAGGGGTAGTGGTGAGAGCAATGAGATCTATCTGCAGATGCAGGATAAGCGTGATCTCTATATTTCACAGCTATCTGAGCTTGTTGGCATCAATACTGTGACGCAGTCAAATGGCTCAATTTCTGTCTACATGTCAGGTAATGGTCAATTGCTAGCAAATGACAGTACTTATGCAAGCCTGAGTACTAATACAGATCAATATGACACCACCAAACAATATATAACGCTGTCCTTTAAAAATGCCACCGGCTCGGTAAATGATGAAACTAGGATCCGCTTAAATGATGCTGATATCGGTGGTCAGGCCGGTGGATATCTGGCAAGTTGCTCTGAAATTCGTCAGACCATGCGTGATCTGGGGCGTCTATGTGTGGCATTTTCTGATTCCCTAAATGAGCAAAATAAGGCCGGCTTTACCCTTGAGGGTATAGCAGGTGAAAACATCTTTAATATAGAGGATGTAGAGGCTGTATGTGATGATGCCCAAAGTAATCAGAGCTGTGTGGTGCATTTTGTTGAAGGCAAAGGAGCTAGTGTCACCGCCAATGATTATCGTGTAAGCTTTGATGGCGGTCAGCTTAAGATCTATGAGTGTGATCTGTATGGTAAGGAGAAGGAACTCTCCAATGCTAATTACCAAGTGACTACTGATCAAAATGGTAATTTGGTAGTTGATCTTACGGATTATGCAGGTATTACCCTTACCTTTAATGATACTGAAGGCAATCTTGAGGCTCAGGCCAACAATTTTTATATCCAGCCTACGCTGCACTCAGGCTACACCACCAAGATAAATATTTCAAAACCTGAGGATCTGGCCTATGCCGCAGCTATCCGTACCTCAACTACCAAGACTGACAATCTAGGCAATGCTGTAATTACCTTAGAGTCCATGAATGCTGTTGGGGATAACATGGGCGTGAAGGTTGATGAGACCACCCGCCTGCCTGAGTTTACTGCCAATGCCCCGGTACGAGTGACTATTACTGCAAATGGAGATTATGGCATCTATAACAGCCAAGGTGATCTGGTAGCAACAGCACCAGCATCTTGCAAAGGACAATCCTTATTTGGCAATGCCACCGCAGTTGATGGTTCAGCTTTCAACACTGACGGATGGCCTGGCTATGAGATCAATATTACCGGTACTATTCAGCCT
>CAVJLP010000013.1:0-29522 GCA_963650525.1 Firmicutes bacterium CAG:534 | reverse complement strand
GAGATAAACTCAAATGGTGTCGGAGATAACACCAACGGCAATTTGATGTCGCTTTTAAAATCTGCAAAGGGTGTAGGTGCATCTGGTAGCGAGAAGCTAACCTTCACCGAAGGTTATGCCTCCTTAACCTCAAGACTAGGCTCTGCCGTATACAGTGCCGACACCAATTTATCTGCTGCAGAATCAAAGATGGAGCAGACATCAGAGCTCTATAGCTCAGAGTCTGGGGTAAATCTTGATGAAGAGGCGGCAAATCTAATCATGTATCAACAGACCTATCAGGCTTGCGCCAAGATAATTACCGCCTCGCAAACCATTTTTGATGCACTAATTAGTGCATTTTAGGAGGAATAGGCTATGCGTATTTCAACTAACATGACCTATAACAAGAATTTAGCTTACTTACAAAAGGCTAATACTCGTTTGGATTCCTCGTCAACTAAATACAACACTGGCTTAAAGTTTGAGACTGCAGGTGAGGCGCCATCTGGCATGGCATCTAAAATAAAATATGATGCCTCAATTTCAACCTACAAGCAGTATGCAACCAATGCAGGTTTGGCCTCAGATACTATGTCTGAGGAGGAGACGGCACTTGAGTCTATGTGGACAGCCTTATCAAGTGCAAATACTCGTTTGATTCAGGCTGTAGATTCTACCAACGATATTACCTCTCGTGATGCTATTGCCGAGGATTTAATTCAGATAAGAGATCAGTTGTTTGATCTTATGAATACCCAAAATGCCGATGGTGAATATATCTTCTCTGGCGCGCAAAGTACGGTTGCAACCATGCAAAAGACCTCTGATGGTCACTATGCCTGTCAAGCTGACGGTCAGGTGCGTCTAGTGCAGGTGGCTCCATCAGTTACGGTACAGATCTCAGACTCTGGCTTAAATATTTTTGAAAACTGCGATTTGGCAAAGAGTATTTCTATTACCGGGGATACCACCGGTATGTACGGCATGATAAGTGACTATAGCGATTACGATGCTGTTTTTAATAAATATTACGATCCCACAGGTGTGGGCACTAATCAGCTTACCTTAAATATCACTGCCAATAATACCTTTACCATTGCAGCCCCAGATGGCACTCAGATTGCATCAGGTGAGGTAGCCTCAGATGGCTCAATTGAAGCCTTAGGCATGTCATTTTCAATTGCTGAGGGGCAGACTAATCAGGATCGTTCGATAACTATCAGTATGGATAAGCCGCAAAAGGGAAATATCCTCAATGCACTTACTAGCTATATTGATGCCTTGCGTGATGACAGTCTCTCTACTGAAGAGCTTTCAGATGTGATGGCACAGGCGCAGGTATCAGTACAAAATGCTATGGATCATTACGATATGTACCGAGGACGTGTAGGCTCGCGTGAGCAGGAGATTGAAAATGTCATTAACTCCGACAACTCCTTGCAGACAATTAAGACAACAGCAAGAGCAAATATTACCGAGGTAGATGCCTTTGAGGCCGCATCAGATATCGTCAAAGATCAGCAGGCTTTGACCGTTGCCCGTTCAGTATTTTCAACCATTAATGGTTCGTCATTATTTGACTATATTTAGTACAACGAATTAGGAGAGTAAAAATGATTAATCAGGTAAATTCAGTAAGCTCTAATACTAATATCTACACCTCAAATACAGCGCTTCAAAAAGAAAGCAATGAGTCACAAGTTGGTCTTTATAGCAAAGATGCAGCCGTAGTTGAGCTACAGGGCAGTGTGATATCTCCATTAAATAGGGAAGTGACAGCAGTTGATCCTAAACAGGCCTCAGCCCTTGCTGATGATATAGCCTCTTTATTAGGCGCTCATGGTGGTAGTGTGCAGGAACATTTAAACGGTTTTGATGCCGCAAGGTTGCTGGCCGATTAAAATTTCTGGTATTGCGTAAGCTCTTTTGAGGATTTTTTTAGAAATTTAAAAAAAATTCTAAAGACTGCCTGTTTTGTTCCGATATATGATGTAGAGAAAAAAATGGGCAGAATTATTTGCAGTCTTGCCCTCAGGAGAGAATTTTAAGTTCCCTTTGCAATTAGAGGGAAAGGTCGTGTCTATGCAATACGTGGATACAGTGACTTCCGCTGACTCAATGCGCGGAGCTAAATCACAAGATTACATGCCAGATCGTAGTATTTATAACGATCAGGAACAAACTGGTGTTGATACTAAGAATGTATCAGCAGATAGTGTTAAGGCTGTAAGCTCGCAGCAGGCTCTAGCTCAAGGCAGTATGGCCAAAGCTAAAGAGCAGTCTGAAGAGAAAAAAGAGCTTACCGATGAGGAATTAGCTGAGCAGAAGAAAAAGGCTAAGGAACTTAGTGATAAGCTCAATATACAGAATATTGGTCTAACCTTCTCGGTTAATGATGATACCTCAGGAACGGTAATTAATGTTACTAACCGTTCAACTGAGGACTTGGTGCGTCAGATCCCCTCAGAGGATCTAATACGTTTTCAGAAGATGATCTCCGATTTTGAAGAGAAAACCAAGAATGAGCCTGCGCAAAAGTTTGGTGGAACAGATGCTAAGACTGCACTTAAAGGCTTAATCTTAGACGAAACTGTCTAGCGCTCAGTTCTAAATTAAGGCGGCTTCTGAAAAAAAACAGAGGCCGTTTTTGTTTTTACTAAAAAATTCTGAATTTTTACCGATACAATAATCACATAGGTATATTGTTTTTGCAGGAGAAATCAATGTACGGTCGCAATTTAAAGGCCTATAAGCGTACAAGCTTGGAGGCAGAGTTATCGGTAGCAACACCGCATCGCGTGATCCAGATGCTCTTTAATGGGCTTTTGGAGCGTTTATCCCAGGCAAAGGGAGCAATTGAACGTAAGGATTACGAGTACAAGGCCGATCGCATCACTAAGGCTTTGGGAATTATCGATGGTTTACAGGGAGCTTTAGAGCGTAAGGAAAATCCTGAGCTATCAGATAAGATGTATGCTTTATATGATTATATGAAGGTACAATTAAATCAAGCTTCATCCACCTTAGATGCAGGACCTATTGATGAGGTTATGAAGCTTTTGATGCCGATAAAGCAGGCATGGGATAATATCCCTGAGGATGTAAAGAGTAGGACTAACGCCGAGCTTCTTGCAAGACATTAGAGTTTAAAAGGTCGTGATACGGCCTTTTTCTAAGTTAAAACTCCTCAAAATACGCAAGTTCGGTTCCTACAAACACTACAGCAATTTTCTTAAGTTGTGTAAGATGTTTGTAGGTTTCACTTTCTTGATAACGCAATAGTTGATCTTTAGCCATTTCTGCTAGGGAATTTATCTTAAGCGTGCTGGCATCGCTTTTCTTTAAATATTTAAATTCCACCAAAAAGCATCTGCGATCAAGAGAAAGGTTGTCTTTTTCTTCAATAAAGAGATCGGATCTGCCTTTGCCAAAGGCTTCCTGCTCTGCCCATACTTTGTATTTGCTGTTGGCAATGAAGGCCATTAAGGTTGCAATTTGTACGCAACGTTCGTTAAATCCTGCGGCGATAGCAAAGGATGTTTCTAAAGAAAGCTTGGTGGCAACATAGGAAATTAGTGGTTTTAAATTTCCCTTATCAAGTTCTGCATAGGCTGCATCGATGATGCTATTTCTTTCAAAATTGATAGAGGCATGATCGTCTATCATATTGAAATAGTATTTGAAAAATTGCTCTCTCATCGCTTTGTTGGGACAACATAAATGAGTACTATTATCGCTGCTCCATGTGAGATAACCCATGTAAATAAGTACTGATAAAAGATCATCGTAGTTAAGCTTCTCCATGGCATTCATATTGAGCGTTGTTGGCTGAGAATACATGGGAATGGCAGTGCCATTTAGGGCGCAATCTACGATCTTTTTAATCCGTGCCTCTGAATTACAAAGAGAGAGGATCCCTTTTATTTTATAGATGTCACTGGTGGTATTTGGATCAAATAGTGTAATGGGCTCTTCATTAGTTTGTGCAAGGATGTTGAGATAATACAGACACATTGAGGGATTAAAAACGGTAGCCTTACTTTGTGAGCTAAAGCGATAGCCGTTAAAGTAATCCTTCATGGTATGCAAAATTTCATCGATGTTTTTACCAACTTTATCTAAATTTACCGTTTTATAAATAAATGTTCTTAATTCATCTTCAGTAAAGCCGAAAATATCGGCATATTGAGGTCTAAAGCTGATGTTGTCAGCGATATTAAAACCTGAGGTCATTGAATCAAGTGAGATTGAGGATACACCAGTGATATATACCTTAAGAAAGATATCACGCGTACGCTCCTTGATAATGGCATAAAAGTCTTTTAAAAAGCCCTCTGAGCTGGTTATAAGTCTGAAGGTATTTATATCGTTTGAAAGTAGATCGTTGGCAAATTGATCATACTCATCGATGATTAGAAAAACATTGGTTCCTGTAAAAGGCAATATGGTGTCACAAAAGATCCCAAGTAGCGTTGCCGGGGAGTCATAACTTTTTTGTAGTATAGCTAAAACCTGATCTTGAAGCTCTTTATAGCTTAAAGCAAAGCGTCGTAAGCCTTGTATTACCTTAGCAGTAAAGCTCTCTTTGATGGCATTAGGATCTTTATTTATCCCTGAGAAATCAAACTTTAGTACATAGCAACTGCCTTGCATGGCTGTTTTATGTGCACCGATGTAGGTGTTGGCAAAAAGGCTAGTAAATTTTTGACTATAGGCTTTGTCGTAATAGCACTGTAGGGTATCGGTAAAGAGGGTTTTGCCAAAGCGTCTAGGTCTTAGTATCAGCGGATAGTCACAGTTACTTTGCTCTAAGATCTCAATATATTTGGTTTTATCCACATAGGCAAAGCCACGTGTGACAATGTTTTCAAAAGAGGTCTTACCAAGAGGTATAGGAAGTAACGTTTGCCTAGCCATTTTTAAGATCCCAAGCTTTTTTATAGTCTGTGATTGAGCATTAGTTACATGTTAGCTAATCTAAGTGTAATGCTCAATACCAAGCCTTCTATAAAAGCAAAAGCCCAGCATCAGCTGGGCCTTCATAACACGCTCTAGATATTAGAGAGTGTGAACTGACATGGTGTTGGTGGTGCCAGATGGTACCAAAGCACCGTTTACCATAATGATGGTATCACCCTTCTTAGCAAGCTTCTCTTTAAGTGCATACTTAATGCCTAGGCTGAAGAATTCATCAGTGGAGCTGATGCGGTTTACAAGCTTAGGTACCACGCCACGGACTAAGGTGAGCTGACGGGCAGTCTTCTCATTAGGGGTGAGAGCTAAAATTGCAGCTGAAGGGAAGTAGCGACGAAGAGCCATAGGAGATGAACCATGCTCGGTTGCCACAACGATCAAAGGTGCATTTAAGGTCTCAGAGGCCTCAACTGCAGCTAAGCATACAGCAGCAGTGGTAGGGACCTTACCCTTTAATAATTCCTCGTTATGAAGCTTGGCCTTGATCTCACGGTCAGTGCGCTCGCAGATGGTGCACATGGTTTGTACAGCCTCACGAGGATATTTACCTTTGGCAGACTCGCCTGAGAGCATAACTGCATCGGTACCGTCGATAATAGCATTGGCAACGTCACCGGCCTCTGCACGTGTAGGACGAGGATTTTTGATCATGGAATCAAGCATCTGGGTTGCAGTGATAACGATCTTGCCCACTTCATTGCAACGGCGGATGATGCGCTTTTGAGCAAAAATAACTTCCTGAGGAGGGATCTCAACACCCATGTCACCACGAGCAACCATGATGCCGTCAGCAGTTGCAAGGATGTCCTCGAAGTTATCGATACCTTCTTGGTTTTCGATCTTGCAGATGATCTTGATGTCCTCACCGCCATGAGCATCCAAAAACTCACGGATGTCTAAAACATCACGGCGTGAACGGGTAAATGAGGCAGCAATATAATCAACGTTGCGTTTGATACCAAATAACAGATCCTGCTTATCCTTTTCAGACATAAATGGCATGGAAATGTGGGTATTAGGAAGATTGATGCCCTTGTGTTCACCTAAGACACCGTTGTTTAGGACCTCACACTCAACCTCATCGTCGGTAGTGGAGATGACCTTCATACCAATGAGACCATCGTCTAAAAGCACGGTATCACCGGGGTTTAAATCCTTGGCCAGATCTTTATAGGTAACGGAGATCTTCTCCTTATTACCAATTACACTTGAATCAGTAGTGATCTTGATACGATCGCCGCTGTGTAACTCGATATCCTGACCATTTTCCAAATCACAGGTACGGATCTCAGGGCCCTTAGTATCAAGGATCACCGCAAATAGACGACCATATTCTTTCATGATCTTCTCAATAGTATCAATTCGGCCACCGTGCTCTTCATAGTCACCGTGAGAGAAGTTCAAGCGCATGACGTTCATGCCAGAATCAAGGAGGGTTTTTAAGATTGCAGGATCTTCTGATTTAGGTCCGATGGTGCAGACCATTTTGGTCTTTTTCATATATGTCCTTTTACACAAGTGCTCTGTAAATAAATTTCATTAATTTTTTTATGGCGCAATTATACCAGAAAGTAAGCCTTTACAAAGATCTGGCATAGCAGATAAAAGAGAAAAACATGCATGGCCTCAAATTGGGCATTTAACAATAAAAAAGCCCGCAATAATGCGGGCTTTTGTTTCATCATTTTGGTGCTATTAGAACAGCTTTACATAGATTAAAAGCTGAAGACCTAAGACGATGAAGGACAGAGCGGCTGCACCACCGTAGCAGATGTACCAGAAGATCTTGCTGTGAAGCTTGAAGTCATGGGTAGAGTGATACATACGGTGAAGTGAGTAGAAGCTCAGGATGAACACGATACCAAAGAGTACTAAGGCTAAGAACCAGTTGCCTAAAATACCCTTAACCTGCTCAAAGGAAAGCAAGCCGGTGGTGACATCGGGAGAGCTGATACCTGCGAGGATGAAAACTACCAAAATGGCAGGAAGCACCCAGGCAGCGACCATACCGCCGGTACCGAACATGAGCCAGTAGATGGGCTCGTCAGAACGGGTAGGAAGAATAGGACGCATGATGTCTCTCCTTTACTTGGTTAACAAAGCGGCAGCTAAGATGACCACAAAACCGCCGATAGCAGCAGCATAGAGGCCGATCTTGGTGACGTAATCTGGGAGTAATTCGGTGCTGTTCTTGTTCATGAACACACGTACAGCCTTAGGCATAAGGTTAAACCAGGTAACCATATGATAAAGCTGAGCAACTAAAGTTACTACGTTCAAAAGAATAACAACCGGATTGCCCAGGAAGTTCTGTACCCACCAAAGGTAGGGAGCAGTGTTGTCAGCGCCGAAATTGCCACTGTCGAGGTTGCAAAGAGCGAACAGGAAAATGCCTAGGGCAATTTCCAAAGTTGCAAACAATGCAAGCACAGCAGTGCCTTCACGCAACATATAAGCCATGTAGAAGGAATTAGCCTTCCACCAAGTTGCCTTGACCTCACGGTTGTAAGGCTTGCGGAATGATTTTACTTCTGACATTGATTACTCCTCAGGCTTGACAAGCTTGATGACATAGTCGGTAGCTGACATCTTCTTACCAAGCTGAATAGCAGAAGAAGGATCAACCTGCTTGGGGCAAACCTCAGAGCAGTAACCGACGAAGGTGCATCCCCAGACGCCGTTCTCAGAGCTCAAGAAGGGCAAACGCTCCTTGGTGCCGCTGTCGCGATTGTCGGTGTTGTAACGATACAACAAGGTCAAAGCTGCAGGGCCGATGAACTCAGGGTTCAGTTTGTACTGAGGGCAGGCTGCGTAGCAGCAACCGCAGTTAATGCACTGAGCAAACTGCAAGTAAGCTTCCATCTGCATGGGGCTCTGCTTGAAGTTCTTATTAAGCGGCATCTTAGCATCCTTAGCAGAAGGAATGATGTAAGGCTTAATGAGCTCAATCTTCTCGATAAGATCAGACAAATCAACTACCAAGTCACGCTCGATAGGGAAGTTGTCCAAAGGATCGATACGCATGTCCTGACCTTCATAATCGCGTAAGAAGGTCTTGCAGGCTAGGTGAGGAACACCGTTAACCATCATGCCGCAAGAGCCACAGATTGCCATACGGCAGGACCAGCGGAAGGACAATGAAGGCTCGAGATTGTCCTTGATGTAGAACAAAGCTTCAAGCAGTGAGGTTGCCTCGTGATAAGGAACTTCAAAGGTCTGATCCCAAGGCTTGTCATCCTGCTCCGGACGATAACGGAGCACGGTGATCTTCATTTTTTTGGTATTGTCAGCCATCGTTACTTGGTCTCCTTTGCTTCTTTAGCCTTTCTGGCAGCTTCTGCCTGTTCGGCCTCAGCACCGTATACACGCTTAGCAGGCTGGAAGGTGGTGATCTTCACGTCTGAAAGCTTAATCTCAGGCTCACCAGTTTCCTTGTTTAAGAAGGCTAATGAGTGCTTGAGGAAGTTCACGTCATCACGCTGCTTATAAGCACCGTTAGGGCCGTCTAAGCGCTGGTGTGAACCACGTGATTCTTTACGGTTGATTGCAGAGTGAACCATGGATTCAGCAACGTCTAAGGTGTAGCCTAATTCAATGAGGTTCATCCATTCAGTGTTGAATACACGGCCGCGATCGGTAATACCGATGTTGACATAACGCTTCTTGAGCTCACGGAGCTTGACGATGGTAGCAGCCATTGACTCTTCCTCACGGTAGATACCAACGCCTTCTTCCATAGTTGCACCCATCTCATGGCGAACCTTGCCCTGAGATTCAGTTCCCTTGATGTCAAACAAGGAGAGAGCACGCTTTTCAGCCTCTTCTGCCTGACGTGCAAGCTCAGGTGAATCGTAATCCTTAACATTGTGAGCACGCTCAGCCATAGCGTCACCACCAGCCTTACCAAAGACGATGGTTTCAACTAAGGAGTTAGAGCCTAGGCGGTTTGCACCGTGAATACCAACAGATGCGCACTCGCCTGCTGCATACAAGCCTTCCATGCGGGTTGCAGTTCTGCCGTCAGTCTCAATACCACCCATGGTGTAGTGAACAACAGGACGTACAGGAACAGGAGCCTTAACAGGATCAACACCAGAATAGGTCTCAGCCAGCTCGCAGATGAGAGGTAGACGCTCGTGGAGGTATTTCTCACCTAAGTGGGTCAGGTCAAGTAAGACGGCCTCGCCCAAAGGATACTTAATGGTACGGCCCTTCTTGGACTCGTTCCAGAAAGCCTGGGACAGACGGTCACGAGGACCTAATTCCATGTACTTGTTCTTAGGCTGACCAACAGGGGTCTCAGGGCCTAAGCCGTAATCCTGCAGGTAACGATAGTGATCCTTATTATAGAGAACACCACCTTCACCACGGCAGCCTTCAGTCATGAGCAGACCGCAACCTAGGAGGCCGGTAGGGTGATACTGAACGAATTCCATATCACGAAGAGGTACACCGTGACGATAAGCCAAAGCCTGACCGTCACCGGTAACGATACCGCCGTTGGTGTTAAAGAGGTAGCAACGACCAGCACCACCAGTTGCAAGGAATACTGCCTTGGCGTTGATCTGGCGGAAGATACCGTTTTGGAGGTCGTAGCAGGCAACACCGCGGCAGACGCCGTCTTCAACCAAGAGGTCTAGAACGAAGTGCTCGTCAAAACGCTCAATTGAAGGGAAAGAGACAGAGGTCTGGAATAGGGTGTGCAACATGTGGAAGCCGGACTTATCGGCAGCAAACCATGTGCGAGGAACCTTCATACCGCCGAAACGACGAACGTTTACATCGCCGTTAGGCTTACGAGACCAAGGACACCCCCAGTGCTCGAGCTGATAGAGTTCCTGAGTAGTGTGACGGACGAAGTATTCAACTACGTCCTGCTCGCACAGCCAGTCACCGCCGGCGACGGTGTCTTCAAAGTGCTTCTGTAAAGAGTCGTCCTCACGAACTACACCTGCGGCACCGCCTTCTGCGGCAACAGTGTGTGAACGCATAGGGTAGACCTTGGAAATGAGAGCAATACGAAGCTTGGGGTCAGCCTGAGCAACTGCAATTGCAGCGCGAAGACCAGTTCCACCAGCGCCCACGATCGCAACATCATATTGATATTTTTCCACGTGAATCTCCTAATTATCCGAGCACGCCAAATCTGTGTCTGAATTTGGGGTTGTCGGACAGCAAGCAAAAAATCATTGTAATTATATCTGAAAACAAGGCTCCATTTGTATGGAGCTTTGAATACATAGGTAAATCTTGCGGGTTTTCCCGCAATTTTATAGGTAAAATCCAGTATTTTGGAATTTGTAGGTAAGTTAGGAGTAGCTAATTCACTACTTTAGCGGCAAAGAGGATCTCCAAGTCTGATGGGATCACCTTGTACTATGTTTTCAGTAAGTTCACCCATGCTTTCAGGCCACATACAGATCACCGTTGAGCCAAAGCAGAAGTAACCGATCTCATCTCCCTTTTTAAAGCAGAATTCGTCCGGATCAAAATATTTAACCTCAATGCCCTTACGCCTTGTCAGAGTTCCTGCCCATTTAGTATGGATAGAGCCTACGATGGCGGCACCTACAAAGATTAAGCAAAACGGTCCGTAGCTTGTCTCAAATATACATACAAGGCGCTCGTTTACGGCATAAAGTCCGGGCATATGCGAGGTATTGCGACGTCCTACAGGAAAATGTTTGCCTGGAATATGAATTGTTTTTACCAAGGTTGCATCTACTGGAATATGCACGCGGTGGTAGTTTGATGGTGAAAGATAAAGCGTTGCAAAAATTCCATTTTCAAAGGGGGCACAATCTTTGTGATCACCGCCCATCAGCGCTTTAAAGGAGTAATCAATGCCTTTTGCTTGAATCAAACGTCCTGCACTGATGCTACCACACGCTCCAACGGTACCATCAACAGGAGATATAGCGGTGCATTTATCAGAGATGGTACGTACATCCTCACGCAGAGGACGGATAAAGAACTCGTTGAAGGTTTTATATGAGTCTAAATCCTGATTTTTACATTCTTCTAAATTGATGTGATAGGCCTTGACAAAATCTCTTATTAAAAACTGGGTAAAAGATCCAAGCTGTGCGTTAGCCAATTTGCCCATAAGCTTGGTGAGCGTGGTAAAAGGCATCGCGTAATCAAAGACTTTGAGTAGGGTATTAGTAAAAGACATGTTAAAACCTGTGCAATATTGTACATAGTGCGGATTTTAGCAAAAATCCGCATCTTTAGATCTTAAGCAAAGGCAGAGTTTTTGATTTCAACGTTTGATAGATAATGCAACATCGTAAAGGGAATTATTTGATCATCTGAGGTAAATTTGGTTCTGAGACGACGAGAGAGCTCGGTTTTATCTTGAATATTTAGCAAAGGAAGTAATCCTAAGGCTTTCATGATCCCGTTCATGGTACGTACATAATGTCCGTTATTGGCTTTGATATATAGCACGGGGGCTTGTGGATCTCCAAAGGGAAAGTCAACAAGCAACACCGCACGACGCAGAGAGTTTAGGATCTCATCAAAGTCAGCATTGATCCCGGCATCGGTTATTTTCTTAACCATGACCTTAACTACCGCACTGCATACTATATCAAAGCACAGCTGTCCCATTTCCAAATTCTCATCAGAGCCTTTCACCAGACTTTGAAATTTTTCCTCATCAATAAAGTCTGGGCGGAGCATCTTAGGATCGATATCCAAATCATCTAACATGCGTTTTTTTATAAAGGTTAGGATATGCTCGCGCTCTTTTGAAACTAAGTTATAGAAAACATCATCATTACTAGGTGGGATCTCAGGATCAAAGTTACTTCCCAAAAGTGCTGTTTCTATTCCAAACTTAAGTCTGGTGTTTTCAAACTTGAGTATTCTTGCCAGTACCCTTTCAAAAAAGATATTGTTGAAGTTTCTCTTAAAGTCAGGATAGTAGCGTCGTTGCAGATAATTAAGTCTGTAATCAAGCTTTAAGCAACCACACCAGACGGCTTTTAGGACAAAATTTGCATAGTTAAGTGAAGGCATTCCCTCCTGCAGCTGTTCATTTTCGCGTTTTATCGCCAAAGAGCGGATCTGAGCTACAGCTGATGCTGTGGAAAAATTTCTAAGTTCACTAGAGTTTCGTCTTACCTCTTCTCTTAATTTTTCAAGAGCCTCAGGATCCTTTTCTAGAAATTTATCAAGGCGTCCTAATTTCTTGACGGTTCTGTGAGCAACTATTCCATTGCGGCGGTATGACTCAATCACGTAGATATATTCAGCACCGCCGGATTTCTTAATCTGTACAAACATAACGGTAAGCTAAAAGCCTCTTTAACAGTGAAAAACGGATAAACTAGAACAATTTCACGTTGTCACTATGCGAAATTTCGCATTTAAATCGACTGTGTTTAAAATTATAGTGTAAAAATGGTAGAAAAATATAATGTAGATCTAAAAATTTCACCTACAAAGAGTAACTTAATGATATTTAATAGAAAATTAAAATAAATTTAAAAATAATAAAAAAAACTTGCCAATTTAAAAAAAAATACTATAATGGGCGTCACTGGATGCGGGAATAGCTCAGTTGGTAGAGCATAACCTTGCCATGGTTAGGGTCGCGGATTCGAGCTCCGTTTCCCGCTCCAGAAGATTGAGGCGCCGTTTGGCGCTTTTTTTATGTCCAAAATTCCCAAAGTCTGTAAGTAGACTTTCTCTCTCTTGTAATTTTCAAAAAAAATCCCCATTTCTTAACTCAATGATGCTTATTTTCAGGCAAACGCTTCTAAATTAAGTTATCATCTACAAATTGAAATTTGATCAGGCATGTTGTCCTTATTGTTCCTAAGAATTTAAGGATGTCTTAATCTCTAATTTGGGAAGAAAGCTTAAAAATAAATATGCCCGCACAGGGGAATTAGCCCCGCATTACTATGTTTTGTAAGCATTATGTTCGTAACCACCATTGTCACAAAAATTATCGGTAGCAGTAACGAGCGCATCGTTAAGAAGCTAAAGAAAATTGTTAAAACCATCAATGATCTAGAGCCTAAGTATCAGGCCTTAAAGGATGAGGACTTTCCTAAGCTCACTGAGGATTTCAGAGCACAGCTTAAGTCCGGCAAGACTGTCGATGATATTCTTCCTGAAGTTTTTGCCGCAGCCCGTGAGGCTGCCAAGCGCACCTTAGGTCTGCGTCCTTTCGATGTGCAGCTTATGGGTGGCATGGTGTTAAATGCCAATCAAATTGCAGAAATGAAGACCGGTGAAGGTAAAACCCTTACTGCCTTGCTTCCCTGCTATTTAAATGCCCTCTCAGGTGATGGCGTGCACGTTGTGACTGTTAATGATTATCTGGCACGTCGTGACTGTGACTGGTCCCGTCCCTTCTATACTTTCTTTGGCATGACGGTTGGCGTCAATGTTCCCGGAATGAATCCTGAGGAAAAACGTGCAGCTTATGCCTGTGATGTAACCTATGGTACCAATAACGAGTTTGGCTTTGATTATCTGCGCGATAACATGGCCTATACTGCCGATCAGAGAGTTCAGCGTAAATTAAACTACGCCCTCGTTGACGAGGTGGATTCAGTATTGATCGATGAGGCTCGTACTCCTCTTATCATTTCCGGTGCTTCAGAGAACGACTCCAAGCTCTATTATGCTGTAGATAAGTTGATCCCAGGTCTTATCTTCCAGGAAAAGGAGGATACCGAGGATTACACCGGTGATGGTGATTACACTCTAGATCTCAAATTAAAGCAGGCTTATCTTACCGAGCGTGGTCAGGTCAAGATTGAGAGACTTTTAATTGAGTCAGGTTTGATGCCTGAGGGGGATAAGCTCTTCTCCTCAAGCCATATCGTTTTGTTGCATCATGTAATGGCAGGTCTTCGTGCTCATACCTTATTTAAACGTGATGTAGATTATGTAGTCGACAATGGCCAGATTGTGATCATCGATGAGCATACCGGTCGTAAGATGCAGGGCCGTCGTTGGTCAGATGGACTCCATCAGGCAATTGAGGCTAAGGAAGGCTGTGAGGTTCGTGCTGAAAACCAGACATTGGCATCTATCACCTTCCAAAATTACTTCCGTATGTATAAGAAGCTTGCTGGTATGACCGGTACTGCTGATACCGAGGCATACGAATTCCAGCAGATCTATGGTTTGCGTACAGTGGTGCTACCTACCAACAAGCCCATGATTAGAAAGGATCTGCCTGATCTAATCTATCTTACTGAGGATCAAAAGTACAAGGCCATTATTGAGGATATCAAGAAGACGGTGGCAGAGGGCCGTCCGGTTTTGGTTGGTACTATTAGTGTTGAGAATTCTGAAAAGCTATCATCAATGCTTGATGCCCTGAAGATCCCTCATCAGGTGTTAAATGCCAAATTCCACGAAATGGAAGCTCATATCGTAGCTCAGGCAGGTCGTCCTGCCACCGTGACCGTTGCAACTAATATGGCAGGTCGTGGTACCGATATCGTTTTAGGTGGTAACTTGCAGGCTGATATTGCCGCTCTAGGTGAAAATCCTAGTGCTACAGATATTGAACAAGTGAAGAAAGAGTGGCAGGAGCGTCATGATGCCGTGGTGAAATCCGGTGGTCTGCATATCATTGGCTCTGAGCGTCACGAGTCCCGCCGTATCGATAATCAGTTACGTGGCCGTGCAGGTCGTCAGGGCGATCCTGGCTCATCCCGTTTCTATCTGTCCATGGATGATAACCTGATGAAGCTCTTTGGCTCTGAGAAGCTTAAGAACTTCATGAAGCGTATGGGTATGGAGGATGGACAGCCTCTTGAGCATAAGTTCATTACCCGTGCTATTGAATCAGCTCAGCGTAAGGTTGAAACCCGTAACTTTGATATACGTAAGAGCTTGCTTGAGTATGATGATGTCGCCAATCAGCAGCGTAAGGTCATCTATGAGGAGCGTAATGCTCTCTTAGATGGTGAGGATATTTCAGAGACCATAGAAAATATCTTCAGTGATGTTATCAATGGTGTCATCGATAAGTACATCGAGCCTAACTCACTGCCTGAAAACTGGAAGCTTGAAGAGCTTGAAAAGCGTCTTTTGGCAAATTTCCTGACTGTAGCTCCGGTTAAGCAGTGGATGCAGGAGAATGAAAAGCTCGTTGAGGCTGATATCCGCGAGAAGATCATTGCTGCCGTCAAGCACAATTACAAGACCAAGTGCGAGGTTATCGGAGATGAGAACCGTAAGAGCCTTGAGAAGAGTGTCATGCTACAGTGCATCGATACTCTCTGGAAGGAGCATTTGGCTGCCATGGATTACATGCGTCAGGGCATTGGCCTACAGGGTTATGCCCAGAAGAATCCTAAGAGTGAGTACAAGATTGCATCCTTCAATCTGTTCTCTGAGATGCTAGAGAATTTGAAGTACCAGGTAGTCTCACTGCTGTGCCGTATTCAGGTAAGATTACGTTCACCTGAGGAGGAACAGGCTGAAAAGGAGGCTCAGGCTAAGGCCCAGGCCGAAGCTCAGAAAGAGGCTCAGATGCGTGAGGAAAATAAGCTCTATGAGAGCATGCATATCGGACGCAATGATCCATGCCCATGCGGTTCTGGTCTTAAGTATAAGAACTGTCATGGTAAGTACAGTAACTAATCTGTAAGCATTTATCAGCAGATCCCGCCATGGTGCGGGATTTTTTTTTAAGAAAAATCAAAAAAAAGTTGACACAGTGAAGAATTAATGGTTTAATAGCCGCCGTTGCCCAGATAGCTCAGTCGGTAGAGCAGGGGATTGAAAATCCCCGTGTCGGCGGTTCGATTCCGTCTCTGGGCACCATCTAAAATTAAACTTTTCTTAGCCCAGATAGCTCAGTCGGTAGAGCAGGGGATTGAAAATCCCCGTGTCGGCGGTTCGATTCCGTCTCTGGGCACCATCCTAGTAGTTCGCTCATTGAGTTTTTTTGTAAAAAGATTTAAGTTCGTAGCGGAATTTACTTGCTTTTTTTCTAAATATTATTCTATATTTGAACTACGATTAAACATCTAGCGATGTTGATCTATAACTGTAAAAGTCATAACATACCCACATAACAATAATAAATAAGGTTTGGTATGCCAAATAACCATAACAATAAAGAAGGCGCACGCGATTCTACGGCTAGACTTTTTTCCGTAGCCTTTGCCCAAGGTGGCGGACAAAACGCTGCTTTAAAGTTCCTTGTGGATAATCAAGTTCCTGTTTGTATATTCCTGATAACCGGTGTTAAATTTGAGGGGCTTATTAGCTCTTATGATCAGTACACCATCGGTATAACTGATGTTAAGGGACATCAGCAACTTATCTATAAAGACAAGATTTCTACTCTTACATTGAGAAAAAGCTCTCATAGTTACAGATCTGATGAAGAGTAAAAATCAAAAAAGCGATCCTCATGATCGCTTTTTTGATGGTTTTTATTATTTTGCCTCATTGAGTCTTACAAAAGCACCATCCTTTACCTCAATACAATCAAAACCACCAGCAAGGGCTGCTTGTACTCCAAGAGGTCCATCTTCAAAGACCACGCATTGAGTTGGAGTCAGCTCTAATTTAGCAGCAGCCGTCAGAAAGGTCTCAGGATGAGGCTTGTGTTTTACCACATCATCCCCGCAGACCATGGTATCAACAAAGCTTTCAAGATCATGGATACGTAAAGCATCAAGACCGTTGATCCTTTGAGTTCCTGAGGCAATGGCAGTTTTTTTACCGCGGTTATGGGCATTTTTTAAGATATTGGCTACGTTTTCAAAAAGCTCAACTTCATTTAGGTGTGCACGATATAGCTCTACCTTACGGCGTACAAATTCCTGCGGATCACCGGTGTTACAGCCCATGGCCTTAAGCTTTAAGACTACATCTAGGGAAGATACTCCGCCCCATGCGTAGATATCTGCAGGATCCACTTCAAAATTATGTTCATGACCTACAGCAATCCATGCTTTTACGTGATGAGGCATGGAATTGATAAGAGTACCGTCAAGATCAAAAATAAAGCCTTGGTATTTATCTAATGGGGGATAGCACATAGTTAATTCTCATTTTTAAATGAAAGAGGGATTTTAATTAAAGTATCACATTGCACTGTGGCTGTGATTTTAGCAAGAACTTTGCAATTTTTTGTGGCATGTGACGGCGGATTTTGTATCATGCATATATGACTATTCGTGAAATATCTTGTGATACAGCGATCATCGGTGGTGGTACAGCAGGGCTTGAGGCTTATCGAGCAGCTCAAGAAGGCGGTGCCGATTGCGTGTTGGTCGACGGCGGGCGTCTGGGTACTACTGCTCAGCGTTCAGGTGAATTGCCGGCATCCTATCTGATGTCATCGGCTATTTCGGCCCATACTCTAAAATCATTCCACAATAAGGGCCTGCAGATCCCTGAGCTTGCAATTGAAACGTCAGGAGTTCTTGGAATGGTGCGTGCCATGCGCTCGAGGGCAACCTCATCGGTGTTGTCATTTCTCTACCGTATTCCTGAGGAGAAGCGTCTGCATGGAATGGTATCCTTTGAGGATCCGCATACCTTTAAGGTAGGTAACAGCGCTAGGGTTCATTTTAAGACTGCGGTTATTGCAACTGGCACTGAGCCTTTGGTTACCTATGAGCAGTCGCAGATCCAGAATATCATTACCACTAATGAATTTTACGAGCAGGAAAAGCTACCACAATCTGCTGCCGTATTTGGAAGCTCGGCAGTTGGGCTACAGCTTGGGCAGGCTTTATCCTATCTAGGAGTTGATGTCACAGTCTTTGGTCAGCGTATGCTGTGGCATCTGTCAGATGAGGAGGTTTTAAGTTCAGCCTTAAATCAGTTATCCTCACGCTTTAATCTTGCTGTTGATTCCTTTATTACCTCTATTGAGCCTGAAAATGACGGTTACTCAATTTATTACATAGACGGTGGCAAATATGAGAACTATCTGCATACCTCAGAGGTAATTGCCGCCTCTGCGCGTATTCCGAATATTGCAGGATTAAATCTGCAGCATATCGGGGTTAAGCTTACCCGTGAGGGCTATATAAAAACAGAGCCTAATACCATGCAGACCTCGCAAAAGCATATTTTTGCCGCAGGCTCGGTACGTGGTAGTACGTCAACGGCGCTTGCTGAGGCTGAAGGACGTTTTGCAGGAATGAATGCTGCTCGTCCTGAGCATCTGATGGCCATGCCGCAATCGGTGAATATTGAGATCTGTTATACCGATCCGGTGCTTGCAATTGCGGGGAGAAATTTTGATGCCATGATCGAGTGGGCTAATGAAACCGGTGGCTCTTTTGTTACCGCACATGCCTCCTTTAAGGATACTCTAGGTAGCTTTGGTGTTCATCATGGTGGCTGTATTGGACTTTACTGTGATAAGGCTAGCCATCAGGTGATGGGCGCTGAGATCTGCTGTCATGATGCGGCGCACCTGGCACAGCTTCTTGCGTTTGCAATTAAAAAGGGCGCCATTGCAGAGGATCTGCTGGATTTTAATTTTGCACATCTTTCTGCAGAGGAAGTGCTGTCACAGGCTGCATCTGAGGCAGTATACAAGCTATCTGGAAGAACCGGTTATCAACGTTTGCTACAGCCTTGATTTACGATTAAATTTCACAATCACGTGGTAAAATTTCCACCCATGAACGAAAAAATTACTAAGCTGGTGCTTGCAACCGGCAATCAAGGAAAGGCGCGTGAGTTTGGCGCCATGTTGGCACCTGCTGGTGTGGAAATTGTTTTGCAAAAGGATCTTGGAGTAAAAGATCCTGCTGAGGATGGTAAAAGCTTTATTGAAAATGCCATTATCAAGGCTCGTGCCGCTTCAGAGCAGACGGGACTGCCGGCCCTTGCAGATGACTCAGGTCTTTGTGTGGATGCCTTAAACGGTGCCCCGGGCATTTTTTCTGCACGCTTTGCAGGAGCGCATGGGGATGATAAGGCCAATAACGATAAGTTGCTTGAGCTATTAAAGAATACTCCGTCTCCTAAGCGTACTGCACGCTACTGGTGTGCCTTGTGTCTTGTGCGTTTCCCCTCAGATCCAGTGCCTTTGGTGGTTACTGCCTCATGGGAGGGTAGTATAGGATTTAAGCCTCAGGGTTCTGAAGGCTTCGGTTATGATCCTCTGTTTGTGGTTACCGGACGTAACTGCACGGCAGCGCAGTTGCCACCACAGATAAAGAACCTCATCTCTCACAGGGGATGTGCGCTAAAGAAGCTTTTGTCTGAGCTTACCTATCCTGCATAAATTTACTTTTTGCATAAATTTACGGTATAGCTGAATATTTCAGGCTATACCGTTTTGTATTTTTGCATCAAACTTTGAGCTTTTGTAAATATACGTGTCTGAACTTTTTGTAACACCACTGCCTGTATCGCTATACGTTCACTATCCTTGGTGTGTAAGAAAATGTCCCTATTGTGACTTTAGCTCCTTTAAAAAAGGCAGAGAGATGGATCTTGATGAGCGTTATCTGCAATCTTTGATTAAGGATTTTGATAAGAATTTAGCCTATCTTAACGGTCGCAGGATAGTAAGTGTATATCTAGGCGGAGGCACCCCGTCCTTATGTCCTCCTGAAATTACCGCAAGGTTTATTTCCCATATCAGGCCGTATTTAGACCGAGAGTGTGAAATATCCATGGAGGCAAATCCTGGGACGGTAGATGAAAGCAATCTTGAAGGCTATCTTAAGGCCGGGGTTAACAGATTGAGCCTTGGAGTACAAAGCTTTAATGATTCATCTCTAAAGGCACTTGGGCGTATCCATAACGGGGATGATGCCAGAAAAGCCATCTGCATGGCATTATCTGCCGGGTTTACTAATATTAACTGCGATCTTATGCACGCACTGCCTCATCAGGATATTGCAATGGCCATGCAGGATCTTGAGATCGCTTGTAAATTTGATATAACTCATATCTCCTGGTATGAGCTTACTATCGAGGAGGGGACTGCATTTGGCAGACATCCTCCGGTGCAGCCTGATGAGGATCTTCTAGCAAAAGAGGAGGAAACAGGCTTTAAGCTTTTACAAGCATTTGGCTTTGAGCGTTATGAGGTGTCAGCCTTTGCCAGATCTCACAAAAAATGTGTACATAATCGCAATTATTGGCTTTTTAACGATTATTTAGGCATAGGGGCCGGTGGCTGTGGCAAGATCCTAATTAACGGAGTTACCAAAAGACGCTCCTGTCCAGAGGATCCTAATTTGTATATGCAGGATGGGGGCGGGGATTGGTATGATGTACCAAAAGAGGATCTTCCGTTTGAATTTGCATTAAACCGTCTGCGTCTTTTTGAAGATGTTGCTGTGGATGAGTTTTTAAGAACTAGCTGCTGTGATTTTGCAATGATAGAGGAAAAGTTAAAGCAGGCAGCAGATGAGGGCTTGCTTGTGATGAGTGAGCATAGTTACAAACTTACGCATCTTGGACAAAGGATGCTAAACGATATATTGGAATTGTTCTTGTGAATAAGATTATTAATTTGTTTAAAAAGGTGAATCCTATCAAGTCATCACGCAAGGATGATGAGGTAGTAGCAACCGAGGTTGCCCTAAGTCCAAAGATTAAGAAGACTGCTAAGCTTTCATCTCTGCCACATTTTGAAAATGAGCCTGCAGGCTCCCCTGAGAGTGATTTTAAAAAGGCTCTTTTTAATATCTGTGTCAGAGTACATCCAGATCTTGGCTCTATTTCAGGATTGGGACTTGCATCAGGGCTCTTAGGTCGTGAGGGCTATAAGGGTAATCTTGCAGAGGTGACTGCCAAAAAATATCAGGATACCTTAGATGAGCTGGTCTCAGAGGGGGCTTTGGTATCACTTGCTGGTTTTAAAATCTATGCCCACCCCTCTCAGGTAGCATGTGGTACCTCCAAGGTGATTGCAAGAGAGGAGACTGACTTTCTTGCAGAGGAGCGTAGCAAGCGCTATGTAAACTTTGTAAGTGATAAGGATGGCAATTCCTTACGCCTTAAATCATCAATTGTGATTTTGCCAGGCGATGAGGTTGAGTTTATGAGTGTAGGTGATGTGGCCTATGTCTCAAAGCTTACAAAAACCCGTGTCTGTGTGTTAGGAAGGGTGATGCTCCTAAATCGCCAAGGCCGTGTTGCCACCGTCATGCCTGAGGAGCCTTGTCTTGAAAAACAGGTATTTGAATTTGATAGTGCTGAAGATTTGGGCGATGCCAAATCAGGTGATGTGGTAATTGCTGAGATAGTCTCACGCAAGAGCGGCAAGTGCTTTGTCAGAACGCGTGAGGTCGTGCATGATTTAGGCAATCTCAATAACATCATTGTGATGGCTGTTCTCATGCATGATATCCCGTCTACCTGGCCTGATAACATGGGCAAGGCCCTGTCACGTGTTCCTAGTGAGGTTACAGCCGAAGACTGGCATGGCCGTGATGATCTAAGAGAGCTCCCTCTTATGACTATCGATGGTGAAGATGCCCGTGATTTTGATGATGCCGTGTATTGCCGCAGGGAAGGTGATGGCTTCAGACTCTATGTGGCAATTGCCGATGTTTCCTATTATGTACGTCCTGGCACCGTGCTCGACAAGGAAGCTGTCAATCGCTGCAATTCCTGCTATTTCCCAAATTATGTGATCCCCATGCTACCAGAGAAGCTGTCTAACGGGATCTGTTCATTAAATCCAGATGTAGACAGATTATGTATGGTCTCTGAGATGGTGATCTCCAAGGATGGCAAGATTGAAAATTACAAATTCTATCCTGCAGTCATGAGATCACATGCCCGCCTTACCTATACCGAGGCTTGGATGATGATCTCTGAGGGAAAGGCCAAATATCCAGAGCATGAAGAGTGCATTCGTAATGTTAAGGAACTCTATGAGCTCTATAAGGCTTTCTTAAAGAATCGTCGCAACCGTGGTGGTTTGGCTATTGAAAGCACTGAGCAGCATTTTGTGTTTAATGAAAACATGGAAATTACTGGGGTTGAGCCCTTAGAGCGTAACGATGCCCACAAGCTTATTGAGGAATGCATGGTAGCTGCCAACGTGGCGGCAGCCTGCTTTGTAGCAGAACGTAAGGCTCAGACTTTATACCGTGTGCATGCTAAGCCTACAGAGAAGAAATTAGCAGCCCTCCTGCCTCAGCTTGCTCGTTTTGGACTGTCACTTACCGGAGGTGATGATCCTAAGCCTAAGGATTTTGCTAAGCTTGCTGATGCCATTGCAAAGCGCAAGGACGGTAAGGTAATTGGTGATATGCTGTTACGCTCAATGTCCAAGGCTGAATATACCCCAGAGAACATCGGACACTTTGGTTTGGCACTTGATAAGTATGCCCACTTTACCTCTCCTATTCGCCGTTACGCTGATTTGCAACTGCATCGTGTGATCAAGCATCTTTTAGAAAAGGAAAATAAGGGACGTTGGGGCAGGATCGGTTCTCGCTCCTACACCAAATCTGAGCTTAGTGTCCTAGGTGAGCGTTGCACTGATCGTGAAGTGGCAGCCGATGAGGCTGAGCGTCAGGTGGATTTTGAGCTTGCCTGTGTATATCTTGAAAACTTCATAGGTGAGACTGTAGAGGGAACTATTACTGGATGCACAAAATTTGGTGTATTTGTTCATCTAGACAAATTCCTAGTAGATGGTCTTATCTATATAGGCAATTTCCCAGGATATATGAATTACGATCAGCGTACAGAATCCCTAATCTCTGATAAGGGTAAGGTCTACCGTATAGGTGATACCATTAAGGTGGTTATTGCAGCTGTTAATGCTCAGGATCACAAGGTTGATCTTATGCCTACAGGTATGGGATCGGTTGCCAAATACCGTAAAGATCGTGAACGTATCTTAAAGGCCCGTGCAGAGTTATCTAAGAAGACTGGTCCTGTGGATAAGGAAACACTCTTTAATAAGCTCTCTGACATATCAAGTCCGCGTGACAGTGTTGACGCTGATAATGTGAAACGTGCCAAAACACAAGGTGGTTGGGGACAGGAGCTGTCATCAATGATGCATTTTACTGATCCTTTTGCTATGCCTGAACGTCGCAAAGATAAGAATCGTAACGAGGATGAGTCATTTTCTCGTCGTCGTAAGAATAAGAAAAAACGTTAATTGGAATTTTGATAATGCGTAATCAAAAAAAGAAAAGTAATCGTGAAATCGTCTATGGCGTAAATTCAGTATTTTCAGCACTAGATACTGCTTCTGAAAAGATCACTGCTGCTTGGATTGCCAAGGGGCGTGATGAGGATCGCCGGGTAGCAGATATTATTACACGTCTTGAGAAAGCTGGTGTTAAGGTGCAGTTCTCCTTAAGTCATTTCCTAGATGAGAAGACTGATGGCGGTGTACATCAGGGTGTAGTAATTGAGATGTTAGCTACTCCTCCATTAAATGAGCATGATCTAGAGGATATGATCATCAATAAGGAAGGTAAGAGACAGCTATATCTTGTATTAGATGGCGTAACTGATCCTAGAAATTTAGGTGCCTGTATGCGTTCAGCATGGGCAGCTGGAGTTGATGCCGTAATTGCGCCTCGTGATAGATCTGCAACTTTGACACCTGTTGCAAGAAAAACTGCTGATGGAGCTGCTGAAGTAGTGCCTTTTGTAGCCGTCACTAATCTTGCACGTGTTTTGGACTTTATGCGTGATAGAGCAATTGAAGTAGTAGGGCTTGCAGGTGAGACTGAGGATGTCATTTATGATCACAAGTTTGCGCCATCTTGCGCAGTGATTATGGGATCTGAGGATAGTGGCATGCGCCGTTTAACAAGAGATAAGTGTGATGCAATTGTAAAGATCCCTATGGTTGATGGTGTGGAATCTTTAAATGTATCCGTGGCTGCAGGTATTACCCTTTTTGAGGTAGTAAGACAGCGTCGCCACTAACTTTGTCAATTGTATTGAGTGTATTTGATTTTTATTTTGTATCAGCAAGAAAAAGATTAAATGCACTTTTGCCACCCCGCTTTGTTTATTTTTTTAAGGGCCAAATTTTTTGTAGCTATAGTGAAATTCGGTATTGAGAGGATATAGTACTAAGGCATTTTTTCAGAAGAGAATGCTTAGTGCAATGTGAGCTTAAAGAGTTGTAGCTGTATATTTGATGTGGGGACGTGGGAGTGGATGAATATGGATGAGTTAACTTTACAATCCTTAAAAAAATTGCCTAAGGGACTTACTCAGTTTTCTTCAATTATAGAGAATAACTTTTATTACGTTGATAAAACTCTCTCTATCAAGAATGTATTTAGTGATGATCCATCTGAGCTAATGTTGATCACAAGGCCAAGACGCTTTGGCAAGACCTTGCTCATGAATACCTTCTATAATTTTCTAAGGATTAATCCTGAAAATCCAGACGATACTTCATATCAGGATAAGCTTTTTAAAGATACCAAGATTTATAAAGACAAGTCCTTTTGCCAAAATTTTATGGGCAAATGGCCGGTTATCTTTGTATCGTTTAAGGATGTTGGTGGCACTGATTTTAATACTTCTTTAGGTGATTTAGCCTCAGCAATTGCAGAGACTGCGGGGGAGCATAAATATCTGTTACAAAGTGAAAGATTGGATGAGCTTGAGAAAAAGAGATTTAATACATTATTAGATGAAGACTTACTTGCATCACCCTCTAAACTTAATCATCTAAGAAAGTCATTAAAACATTTATCAGCCTTGCTTTATAAGCATTATGGAAAGAAAGTAATTGTATTAATTGATGAATACGATGTCCCCCTTGATAAGGCCTATATTAATGGCCATTACAAGGATATGGCAAATCTCATTCAAACTGTATTATCTTCGGTGCTCAAGGATAATAAATTCTTAAATAATGGAGTACTTACAGGATGCCTAAGAGTCTCTAAGGAAAGCATATTCACCGGACTTAATAACCTTGATATCAACACTGTAATTAATGATGAAGGTGGTTTAGCAGAAGACTTTGGCTTTACCAAGGATGAAGTTAAAACCATGCTTGACTACTATGGATTAAGTGAGCATGAGAATGCGGTCAAGGAATGGTATGACGGGTATAGGATTGGGAATAAGGAAATCTTTTGTCCTTGGGATGTTGTGTGCTTTTGTAAGCAAGCCTTAAGTAATATGAGGTTAGGTCGTGAAGTTTCTGAGCCTGCCAGTTTTTGGACTTCAACCAGCTCTAATTACATTATTCAAGAATTCATGAGCTATCTAAAAGAAGATGACGCAACGAAGATGCAGACTCTGTTAGATGGTGGAGAGATTGAATTCCTGGTTAATGAAAATCTTAACTATAACGAGATAGGGGATTTTCATCGTGTAGATGATTTTTGGACCTTATTGCTTTATACGGGCTATTTAACTGCATTAAAAACCTTCAAAGACAAAGATGACAATGTAAAGTGCAGGGTACGTATACCAAACAGAGAGATACGTGTAGCCTTTAAACAATGCATTACTAGCTATTACAAATCCCCCGTTGTGACTAAGGTATCAAGTGAGCTTATTACTGCTTTATTTGCAGGAGATACCTACAATGTTAGGTCGTTGATAGAAAGTAAGCTTAGAACGTTTGTCTCAATTAAGGATGTATCCACCAAATCAGCACCTGAGAACTTTTACCATGGCTTTTTAAATGGGATTTTCTCAAATCAGAAGTCAGAATTTACCGACTTTAGTTCAAATTGTGATGCTGGAGATGGCTACGCAGACATCATATTTAGTGCACTAGACCACTATAGTGGAGTTGTGATTGAGCTTAAAAGCAGTAAGAATGAAGAGCATTTTGTAGAGCTAGCTACAGATGCGCTAAAGCAGATTGAGAAGATGAAATATACTGATAAGCTCGTAAAGCTCGGCGTTCATAAGATATATTGTTATGGCATATCTTTTTATAAGAAGAGATGCTTTGTAAGTTGTGAGCTAAAAGAGCTGTAAGACAGTAAGAACAAAGCAGAAGAGCCATGTGCTTACAGTGTATAGCCAGAAAATATTTAGTGGCTATACACTGATGTAATGAGTAGTTGATGATTTTGCTCTTAGATTTTGTCCTTACGCATAGCGCTTTTTAAATTTCTTCATAGGATCATCAAAGCTCTTTTTCAATAGATGAGGGTATGCAGGTGAAGGAGGAGCCTTGGATCCTTCATGATCAAAACCTATTTTATTTTGAGTAAAGGCGTAATGCTCACCTAAAACATACTCAGGTAGTAGTGGGTACAGTTTGAGTGCATCGTCAAAGAAATGATCAAGGCTTTGTAATACCTTTTGGGTTGCAAGAAGTGCTTTGCATTCATCAGCGCATTGATAGAGGGTACAGAAGGCCTGCAGTAAAATTGATTGAATGGTGCCGTCAAGGAAGTATCCAAGGCTTGCTAAGAAGGGATGATTCTGCAGAGATAATATGTACTCTGACATGGTCATCATGCGCTTTACGGCGGTGGTACGGGTTGTGGGAAAATCCTGCAGCATCTTTTTAAGATTTAAAATGATCTCCCCAAATTTATCCATCATGCAGTATTCTTTTATCTGCTCGCGGGTAATTTCTGCCTTAAAGGTGAAGCTGTTTTGAACGTAGTCTAAAAGCTCCTGCTTGTTGATGTTAGGGCGATGCTTAAAATTGATTTTATCTGCATGCAGAGGAATGGTCCCCTTAATCAAAGCACCGTCTGAGCAGTTGTAGATCTTAAAGATCTCATCTTGATAATACATGTGATCAGCAATAGCAATTTCCATATTGCGTGCACACATTTCCATAAGATAGGTAGATTGGATGGTTCCGCCAAAATTGCCTTTTAAAAGGTATTTATCATCTACCTTATACACTCCACCCTTATCGCCAACTCCTGCTTCATTGTAGATGGTGGAATATTTTGAATGCATGGCGGTATCAAGCTTTTTCCCACAATCAAGGCCAAAAAGATAAGCCTCGTTAAAGCCAAAGCCAAATATTGATGCAACTCCAAGATTACCCACCAAGGGATTCATGATATCTATCTCCTTGATGCGTTTATCCTTGTCTGCATGAGTCTGCCACATCCAGTAAAAAGGCTCATTGGGTCTGCCAAAAATTGCAGTTTTATTAAAGCAGGCGGCAGTTTTAGGATGAATTACATCACCTGCAATTAAGGTCAGCGAGTCAATAAAGTCCTTGTCAGGGATCGCATGAATTGTCTCTGCGATCTCAGGAGTCCTTTCGGTGGCGGCATAAAAATCAGGATGAATGCCTGCATGATATAAGGTATCTAAGGCAGTACCGCAGGCAATGATGACTGCTTTGTCCTGATTTTCTCTTAAAAAAGCTATATCCTTATCAAGAGATGGACCATTGCCTATCAAAAACAGGGGATAGCGCCTCATTTTAACTGGAAGCGTGGCACTGCGTTTTACAAAATGCTTTCCTGCAAGGACTGACTGTAGGGCGTGGGAGGTGCCAAACATGCTGTCATCAAAAAAGCCCATATTGGCATGTATTCTTTTAAAATCAAGCTTAAGACAGTCTGCACATTTTTTGATGTCATCCCCGTCGCGTCCTACATAGGGCCACAGCTGTCCTGATAAAAATAGTCCATGACGGTCAAAAAATTCACCTAGAATCTTTAAAAAATTATTGGGATCCTGTCCTACTATGAGCTTAAACCCCAGATCCTCTTGTTTTACATATTGCAAAAGTGGTGCCCAATCAAAGGTATGCAGTGATGCATAAAATAAGTCAGGATCAGGCTCAACTATCAGTAAATTTGCAACCTCAACCTTGCTGTATAAGAGCCCCACAGCATAGCCAAGGCCTGAGCCTAAGATTATGGCATTGCCGATGGCTTTGGTGTTAGCAGGGGTAGTACTGTGCTTAAAATCAGCATTGTTATCTGTAAGCGCAATTGTAGTTTCACGCGATTCTTTTAGATAACGAAAATGGATCTGCCCGTATGGATCACGCTGCTCTCCTAAAATTACATTGTGCAAAGGAATGGTTGCAAGCTGCTCATCAAGCTCTTTATCTATGCTCTCCCAAGGATTTTCACAGTGATAGAGAATGCGATGATTTTCTTTTGGAAACTCAAGATTGGGAATGCCGTTATCACTGCAGAAAAAATTTAGCTCCTTTTGCGGATGGTAGTGTTCAAAGGCGCTAGCAACCTCTGGCATGAATTCCTTGAAGGCGGCAATGGAGTTTTTAAAGCGCTCTTTTATATCAACTGCAAGTTGCTCTTGCAAAAGACACAGGTTCTCAAGCCTCTGCTGCTCTTCATCACTGATAATGTCTGTATTTTCTTTATCCTGAGAGTTCATGCTCAATCCTTATCTTTGATGTCCTGCACTGATTGTAGCAGTAGTGGCTACAGCTTTTTTAGATAAAGGCTGAAGTCTTTTTAAAAGATGGGATTAAAGATTGGAACAAGCTTGGGGATAGCCCCAAGCGTTGTCAGTTAATACGGATTTCTCTTCGTATTATTTTAAGGTGTCAGTGATGTCGTAACCAAACCATTGCTTGGAGATCTCGGCAAAGTGCCCGTTTTCCTGCACTAGCTTTAGACCGCGGTTGATTTCCTTTAACATCTCTGGATGTTCTTTATTGACGGCGATACCGTAGTACTCTTTGTCTACGTCTTTATCGATATGAAGCGAGGCAAGCTCCATACCATTGTGGCGTGAGAGATAAAAGTCATTTACCGGCATGTCATTGATAACGGCCGCACATCCGCCCTTATTAAGCTCAAGATAAGTTTCAGCAGGGGAGTTGAAGGTGCGTAGCTTTGACTTAGGAAAATGCTTTTCTGCAAACATGGCACCAGTGGTACCGATCTGCACGCACAGTGTCTCACCATTTAGCTTAGTAAAATCACTAAGCTTCTGCTTATTCTTGGCATCAGTAAGATAAGTCAGGCCACACAGGTAATAAGGATCGGAGAAGTCGACCTTTTTGGCACGCTCCTCAGAGATGGTAAAGCCTGAAATGATGACGTCGATGCTATTAGTTAAAATAGCCGGGATGAGACCGTCAAAAGGGTATACCACAACCTTGACTTCATAACCTAGATCCTTACCCATGGTACGGATGAGGTCGATGTCAAAGCCGGTGATTTCACCTTGATCGTCGATGTAGGTAAAGGGGGCAAAACCGCCTTCACAGCCTACGGTTAATACTTTATCTGAGACTGAAGCCTCAGACTCCATTGCGGTGCCGAGCATTGCCAAGGCCACCGCGCCTCCCAAGAGGGAACGCTTCAAATTTTTCATAATGGCAGCTCCGTTTAACTGCCCATTATTCTAGTCTTTTGCACTTACTAAGGCATAGAGGCTTTAAAAAAAATATAAGCTTTGGTGCTTATGTGCTCCTTTAAAAGGCAATTTTTAAAGCTAACGCTTTGATTAAAAATAAAAATACAAAAAAGATAAAAATAATTGTGAAGATTTTTCCCCGTCTGACGTTATTTAAAGCAACTGGGACAGTACAAAATCCCCAAAAGATTACAGTTAGCAGGAGAAAATATTATGGCTCTGTATGTAAACACCAATGTTACCTCTCTAAGAGGTCAGTCATCTTTGAACAAGGCTACCAACTCCTTGTCCACCACCTACAACCGTTTATCAAC
>CAVJLP010000012.1:25185-35294 GCA_963650525.1 Firmicutes bacterium CAG:534 | reverse complement strand
CCCTAAGGATGAACATGCCTTATCTTTTGGAAAAACTATGCCTTTTACTTTTTAGCTCCCCCAAAAACATAGACTTTATTGTACATTTTGAGATTTTTTTTAAGTTCTTATCTTTCTTAGTCTTTGCTAAGTCTCTTAGGATAAAATACCGCATCCTTATAAAATAGATAGAAAAAACAATGTCAAATAACACCAAATTTAGCGTTCAAGAGCATTTAAAGTTCTTCATCTCAGGCATTTTTCTAGCAATGCTCATTTGCTTTGTCATTATGCTTGTAGGACGAGTGATTTTTATCCACAGCTTTACCTTTGATGCCATAGCCAAAACCTTTGATACCCAGGTTTTCACAAATTTCATTGAAAAAAGCGTTTTATTTGATATTAAATATGCAGGCATGGCGCTATTGCCTGCATTTATCTTAGCCATAATTACCACCCCATTTGAAAGATTGCGCCGTATCTATCGCATCCTTTTTCCCTTACTTAATTTAGCAGGCTTTCTTTATGTACTGCTATTTACCGTAATTAACTACTATTACTATCTTACCTACAGTCGCATTATTGATGTCTTCTTCTTTGCCTTTATGCAAGAAGATCCTATTGCCACCACTAAAACCTTATACGAGGACTACCCCTTGCTACAGGGGATTTTGGCCATCGTTATTGCAACCTTTGGCTACATGTGGATCTTCAAAAAAATTCACTTAAGCATTGAAAGAAAGCTCAAAGTTCCAGATGGTAAGCTAACCTCATCCTTGCTCCTAATATTCTTAATTGCACTTGATGCCATGGCAATTCGTGGCTCCTTTGGTACCTTCCCGCTTCGTCAAAATAGTGCCCAGGTCTCAAATGATCCTCTGGTCAACCTCTCAGTACCAAACGGTCCTGCAGCCTTTCATTGGGCTCGTGGCTGGGCTAAGGAGCAGGCAATAATACCTGAGGTAACAATTGCTGATATAAAAAAGGATTATGCAAAATTAGGCATTAAGGTGGAGGGGAACGATATCTATTCACCTTTACTCTATACCACTAGAAAAAATGAATTTCTTGAAAAAAATCCACCTGATATCGTAGTGTCAGTGCAGGAGAGTATGAGTACGCATATGTCCTTATATGATGATAAAGAAAAGCGCGATCTCTTTGGAGAGCTACGCCGTCATACTAAGGACTCCACCTCAAAGGAGGATTTCTTCTTTACAAACTTCCTCTCTGAGGGTAACGGCACCATGGATTCGCTGATGCGTATGTTACTTGAGGTTCCAGATATCAATCTTTCAACCTCAACCCAAGGTGAGATAGATTACATCACTAATTCCTTAAAGGTATTTAAGGAAAAAGGCTATCGCATCGTCTTTGTAACCGGCTGTCAAGGCTCATGGCGAGACATGCTTACCTATTTTAATAGAATTGGCATGGATGAGATCTATGAGGAGAATGTACTAAGGCAATGGTATCCTGACGCTACCGGCTTTGCTTGGGGAGTTGATGATGAATACATGTGGCGCGGAGTGCTCAAAGTGCTCCACGAAAAACATAATGAGCCTTTGTTAGTTTTTACGCTCTCAATTTCTAATCATCCACCATTTAGAGTTGCTGAAAATGTAGAGCCTAAGACTATCCCGCTTACAGATGAGGAATTAAAACGCTTCCCTTATCCTAATACCACTACACTTTTTGCAACCTACCGCTATGGGAATGATGAGTTAGGTAAATTTATCTCAAAGATTAAGGATGATCCTAAGCTTTCTCAAAATACAGTAATTGCAGTAACTGGCGATCACAATATGCGCGGGATCGGCTATGATGCACATCCTGATGAATTAGCTTTGGGGCATGCCGTACCGTTTTATATGTATATTCCTAAAAAATATCAGGATCATGATGAGATAAGCTACGATAAAGAAGCCTGGGGATCACAAAAGGATTTCTTTGCAACCATTGCATCGCATACCTTATCACAGGGCACCATGCATACCCTAGGTTGCGATCTTCTTGGTAATAGATCGCAATGCAAGCTTCCTTATGCCTTTAATGCAAATGCGGCCGTTCCTTGGAATAGCGATTATGTCTGTAATATCTCAGAGGGCTTTACCTTTGATGCGCTAAAGCTAAAAGGTACAGATGATCTACGCGCCTTTGATAAACCAGAGCTTAGTCTAAAACAGGCACCTTTGTGCAAAAAAGTGAAGGCCATGTCAGATTTAGAGCGTCATTTATATTATTATCAAGCTCACAATGGTCCTAAGCTTAAAAAATAAGTCCTAGCCTGAATTTAAAATGCTGTGACCTCTGGCATGATCACAGCAAAAAGCTTCAAAAGCAGCTTTCTTAAAGCTGTACTATCCTTGCTCTATTTTTAAAAGAGATAAATCCTACCAACAAGGATAGGTCCCTTGTGCTCAAAATAACATCAATAAAGGAGAAAAAATGAAAATAACTACAAAATTTGCCCTCCTTGCTGCCGCAACCTTGATAGCAGCTAGTGCAACAGCAAACTCTGACAATAGCAAACTTATGGGCTATAGCGAAGGCTCAGAGGTAATTTCCGTTCCTGTAACCTCAGGACGCATTGACACTATAAGTGGTATTGTTTATAACCAAATAAAGCTTCCTCGTCGCGTAGATCAATTACTCATGACCGTACTACAGCCTCGCACAACTGGATTAAAGCCTGCTATTATCTATTTCCCAGGTGGTGGCTTTAGCTCAGCAGATCATGAAAAATTCATCGAAATGCGCATGGCTTTAGCAAAAGCAGGCTTTGTAGTGGCCGCAGTTCAATACCGCGTGATCCCAAATATGTTTCCTGCTCTGCTAGAGGATGGTAAAGCGGCGGTGCGCTATCTTAAGGCTCACGCAAATGAATATGGCGTAGATCCTGATCGCATTGCCGTCCTAGGTGACAGCGCCGGTGGCTACCTTGCAGAAATGATGGCTGCAACTAACGGAGAGAAAACTTGGGATAAAGGGGATTTTCTTGATGTATCCTCCGATATTGTAGCGGCCGTATCCTTCTATGGTATTTCAGATCTGACAAATGTAGGTGATGGTCTTAATCAAGATAAAATCCATTCATCTCCTGCTGTAACCGAGGCTTTGCTTGTAAATGGTCCGGCCTTTGGAGATTTTGCAGGTGCTAGTATTACCCAAAATCGTGACAAAGCGCTAAAAGCATCCCCCATTGGACATATTGATGGCTCCGAGCCACCAATGCTGTTACTACACGGCTCTGAGGACACCCTTGTAAGCCCGCTTCAAAGCAAGAAGCTTTTTGAGGCATTAAAGGATAAGAAGGTAGATGTTGACTACGTATTAGTTAAGGGCGCACATCATGGTGATGATCCTTGGTATCAGATGCCAATAATCGACCGCGTCGTTTCTTGGTTTAAAGCAAAGCTTGGCGATGAAAAGCCTGTAACCGCTCCTAAGTCTGATCCTAGTGCTAATCTTTAGAGCATTACCCTCAATTTATAAGGCAAAAGCTTAATTTTGCCTTATTTTTTGTAAGGCGCCCACTCTCCACCCTTCAACATATAAAATCCCTGCTCAGGAAGCACTACATAATGGGCATTAGTAGCCTCACTCACGGCTGCCGTCTGTGGCAGATCGACCATCACATCATCTATAGTACCTTGAGCGCTGGTATCTGAAAATACATTTAAGGCAATAGCTCTATTGATGATCTCTGCTAGGGCTAAATAGCTATAGTGTCCGGTAATTTGCTGACGCTCTTTTTTTTCAGAGGGAGCTCCCAGGAATTTTACTAACACTGGCACCCTCGTAATCGTATCCGTGGGAATTTCACGCAACTTTGCAATTTGCATCTTATCGCCCCTAATTGCGGCACCATGCTCAGGTACCATAATCAGCAGTGTTTTACGCTTGCAATCACTCAAGGCTCTCACATATTCATTAATATCATTTAGCAAAGTAGCAAGTCGTACTTCATAGGGAGCAGCGTGATTTTCATTTGGAAAGCGATTACCATCATGTAACGATAAGAGATTCATAAAGGTTGCCTGCGGCGTATTTACGCCAAGTGCCACATGTTGTACATAGCTATCAAAAAGATCTCCATCAGCATACAAAAGTGAACCATCAAAGCCTTTGTAAGAATTACTCCAGCTCTTACCTTTATACAGGCGATCATTTAAGCCTGCAAGTTCATGTAAAGTTTTTAAATAATTGCCATAAACACCGTCGTGATCAAAGATGGTATTAGTCTCATAGCCTAATCCTTCAAGCGATGTCATAATTTCACATTCACTACGACGCCCTGCATAGAGCTTAGCCTCCGTAAGTTGTCCACAGTTCATACGTAGTAGGCGCAATGATGCTGGCGTTGAATAAGAGGAGGCTGAATTGAAATCATCAAATACATAATCAAAGTGCTTAAAAAACTCATGTCCTAACAAGGAGGTGGCCTTTAAATCATCTACAGCTAACGAACAGATGTTTAAGATAACTACATCAAAGGGAGCAAAATCTGTAGGAAGCGTAGTAACAAAATCAACCTTGCGCTGTGCTTCAAGTTCTAAAAAGGTTTGCCAATAAGAGTCTATTTCATCAGTGCTTCTACCTTGAGGAGTAGGAGGAAGATCAGGACTTTCATCCTCTATATTTTGAGCAAGCATTGGTGAATCCGAAATAGCATTTAAAGATGAATGTATATTGAACATCCCTAAAATAATAAAGGCTATTACCACACAGCTTGCAAGACGTATAGCAGCACTTAAAAAATATGTAGCGACTAGGCACAGCGCCATCAAAGCTAGCACCTTAGCATCAAAGCAATCTGCAATAAGATCGGATGCAAATTCAATATATCCTTGATGAGAGGCCAAAAAAGCATCTTTAATCTGTGACAGACTTGGATAATAGTTATCCTTATAGAATAAGACTAAGGCACCTAGGGCACACAAAATTTTCCAGATGAGCTCCAATGCATGAGTCTCAAAGACTATCAATAGGCAGATAAAAAGTATGCCATTGCCGATCAAGTCAAACTCGGCAACATTTAATACACATGCGCTAAAGGCATATAAGAAGTAAGCACTAGCAAAAACTCCTAGGCTAAATTCAAGCCTGATGCTAAAAAGCTTAATGAGGGCATTTAATATTTTTTTCATTGCTTCACCCCATTATTTTTCAAAGGATGTCCAGGCATTATCTTCCCCTGAGGGTACACAAAAACGTCTATTTCTAAATAGCATAAAGCGTGTACCCTGATCCTCTCCTAAAACAGCAGTTCTTGGGAGCTCATCTGTTAAAGCCTGTATAGAATGTACTGTACTCTCTGCATAAGGATCACTTGCTAAGGCACGTGAGATAAACTCAGTTAATGCCAAATAGCTAACATTTGGTACTACCTCATAGCTCTCACTTTCATGAGGCATAGATGAAAACCTTAAATACACGCTTCCAAGGCATCTAATATCAGATGGAATTTCATGCCCTAGCTGTAGCTTGATATCACTGCTATTACCACCAATGCCCGGTAATAGCACTATCAAGGCGCGCATACCACTAGCATCAAGCCTATCTAAAAAGACATTTAGATTTGAAAGAAAGTCTGACATGGCTATGGCTTTGTTATCAAAAGCCACGCTCTTACTAAAGCGCATATACAAAAACTTAGCATTATTTTGTCTTAAGAGCTTAAGCGCATTATCAAACTGCATACGAGTAGAGCTATCACTTACTACTTTTTGTAAAGCTTTGGCATCAAGCGCAAAGTCATCTGCATAAGCTAAAACACTCTCATATTGCTTGTCATTATCAAAAAACAAGTAGGAGCCTAGCCCGATATTGGCAAGTGCCTTAGGCAGGGAGCATTTTGCATTTAATTTATGATCATTTAAAAGTGAATCACTGTGTCTTTGACCACAAACAGCTGAGAGCAGGCGTAATGACAATTCAGGCTCTGAAACAGACACGGCATTAAAATTATTAAAACGTATATCAAAGCGCTTAAGTACCGCATGAGATTTGACATTAAGTCTTGCAAGATCATTGTTAGACATGCCATCTACACTAAGCAAAATAATTGAGAAAGGAAGACTCTTTGCCTTTGAAAAAGTCACCTGACGCAGAGCTTCATTGTCATAAAATTGCTTTTCATAAGCGCTAAGATTACCTCTAGTAAAGCTTCCCCTTTGACTGAGCATCCCCTCCTCATCAAGCACTCGCTCCTTTAAAAAACGCTCCCCTACAATTACGTCATCTTGAGGCTTGGTCAATTGCGCAATAGAACTACCTTCTATAAAAAAGAGCGTTATAAATCCCAAAAACACCAAGGCACAGCCTCTTATTGCCTTCGATATTACAAAAATAGCTATAAAACAAATTGGTATGGCCACCAACATAGCTGGATTTATAAAATCGGTCAAAAACTCCACCACATAAGATAGGGAAAATTGTGCTACGTTTGCTCTCTGCGTCCATAACTGCTCCATGCTTGGCAAAAAGGAGTCATGATATAAAAGCGCAAAGCTTAAAAAACAGGCAATTAAAGATCTAAAGTTTTCTAGCCACTTTTTTCTAAAATGAAGACCACAGAAAATGAAGGCTAAGGGATTTAGTACATAGGAAAATCCAATAAAGCCCCAAAAGCACAGTCCTATTTTAAAAAGATAGAATGCATTCCAAAAAATTGAGAAATGCCAGCTAAAAAAACTTTTTGTCATATACCAACTGCCTATTTTTTATATTTTATAAAATCAGCAAATGTTCCCTCATCGTTAAGAGAGTGGCTAAATATACGTGGCAATCTCCTTAAAAAAACAAAGCGAAAGCAGTTAGATCTTAGAAACATCCCTAGCGGTATAAAAATTACCGCACAGAGCAACACTAAGGAAACAATATCGCCTATTGCCAAGGAATCATATAAATTCATATCACTCATCCCCCAAAAGACGTTTTGCAGATGTGGCCTTAGCCTTAATATCACTGTTGTTAATTAAAGAAGAGATCCCCAAAGCACTTACATTATTACGAGATAACGCCTGAGACTGTGCAAGCATCTTTTCTAATAATTCATTCTCTTGCGCACAAGAGGCCTCATCCTTATTTGAATTTAAAGCCTTGATGATATTCTCTGCCCCAAGATAAAGTTTGGAGGATCCAAAAACTAAAAGCGGATCAACCGTAAATACGTTTTGCAAGGCAGTTAAGACCTCAGTTTCGCGACAAGAGGCCATAAAGATCCACAAACATCCCGAAGAGAGCGTACAGATATCACCACCTCGTTTTGGATTGAAAATGTTGAGGCAATCTTCAAGCGTTAAGCTAGGCTTAGGCTTAAGCGCTACTAGAGTACCAGCCCCCTTTGAGCACTGCGGAGTCTTAAGCAAGGATGAAACCTTACTTACAAAATCATCAAATATTAAAAAACCATTTGACTCCGTATGCAGACGGCGATAGGCATTACACAAAGTATCAAAGGATTGAAATTGAGGAGCTCGATAACTTGAAGACAAGAATATTGGCAATACTGCATTGATATATGAGCTTTTGACGCCAAAGTGGAACACAAAATCAACACCACAGGCAAGCAAGAAATGAATTGAAGAGGCGCGTAGTCCATCTATGCGTTCAACCACAAAGATATGCAAAAAATGTCCGCAAGAGGCTCTTAATTTATAAACACTTGCTGCAAGCTGTTCTAATTCATGGCGATATTCAAGACACAAGATCACACTTGCAGAGGTTGCCTTATCCATGGCAGCGTTGATCACTTCATCGTTTGAGTCAAACTCTAACAGAGTATTAAAAAGGCTATGATCAACCTCTACGCTACCACGCTTTAAATAGCATACATGCGCGTCATTAGCGCTTTGCATTTCATCTATCAGACTGCCTTGACTTACAAAGCCTTGAGTTCCTAATAGTAAAAAATCCTGTGCCCTAGCAAAGCGTCCCTCGTCACGCCAAAGCATTACATCTATAAAGCAAGCCTCCCCTCGATACCCCAAAGATGCAATCCCACTTATATTATTACCATTAGATAGCAAGGCTGTAGCTACTCTTTCATAGCCTTGGCCATAGGTCATAATTAAGACTGATGACTTTTTTGAGCAACAACTATGATAGATAAGATCTAAAGTACGACCACGAGCCTTATCATCAAGTGACGTTAACCTTTTTTCATCCATCAAGATGACGCATACTGAGTCTTTTTTTAAAGTTTTCAAAAAATGCAACTTCGCAGCTAGAGAGGCCGTTGTATTTTTAAGACTTGTAATGCTATATACATGTGCTCTTATTGAGCTCAAAAGCTCGTTGGAGCAATTTTTTACATATTGCTCAGCGCCAATCTCAGTTACCAAAAAACGCAACAGCTCTTTTTTATTTGATATCGATGATAAAAAATGAGTAGCAAGTCTTACTGCCAGATATTCATCGGCACAAGATATAAGGTACAACCTTTTATACGCTATGCTTTGTAAGCCTTGTGCAAGGCCTTTAATTCCAAGATCCATAATCATCACCACTTTGTATAAGGCACAGGACCTGAAGGTGGCATATAGAGATCACCAAAATAGTCAGTGCAATAGTATCTAAAATAAAGCAGAAAGTTGAAAGGGGAGTAGTCATCTGATCTGCTATAGCTCATACCTCCGCCCACAACTAGACGGGAACTTATTCTGCGCTCAAGAGCAGCCCTTAGACCAAAGCCAAAGGAGATTGAGCTATCCCCATCAGAATAAGCATCTCTATCTTCAACACTCTGTGGCACCAAATTTTTTATAGGATATCTAGCCTCTGCATTTTTACGTGCATAAGCAAGAGATCCTGAGCCTTCAATTAAATAGGAATAATTTTCATGCCTGCGCATGTAGCGCAAGGTAAGAGATGATGACAAATACAGCTGTGGTGAGTAGTAGCCACCTTGTCCTAGGGTATAGCCATTTAAATCATGACCATAGTGCATGAACATAGCAGAGGGTGCGATCGTCAAACGCTCATTAGGCTTATCTATCAAATGGTGGTAATAGCCCCCCATCATGGTTAAATCATAATTGTCTTGAACATTAGTTCCCTTTAAAAGAGCTAAGGATGAATCAAACCATAAGCCATCTTGTGGGCCTAAATAATAGCTACCACTAAGACCTATGCCGTTTTCTTTTACCGCACCATAGTAAGTCCCCGTCCTACAGTCTCTCTCACCAAAATAAGACAGTACTGACTTATCTAAAGCCCTACGAAAAATGCGCGGAGATAAGGTCCAATTGCCAAGATCAAAATCGATGCTCGCTCCACCAACTAACGTAGTACCACGGCCACCTTGGCTTACTTTTGGCGCAGTTCCTATATCAAATGTCCATTTATCTTGGCTATAGGAGAAGGCGTAGGTATTGGTGCTACGGCTACGAGATCCTGTATCGTCGGTACCATCTACAAAAATGGTGCCAAACATATCATCATAAGGTCCACCAGAGAGTGCGCCAGGATCCATAAACACTCTGTCAGTCTGAAAGACAGCCCTTCCATCAAAGAGCGGGAAGGAAATCTTTAGTACATTAACATAGCCCTTGTTATCAGAATAACCAGGATGGCCACTGTCCCTTAAAAAAGTAAAGCCGTCCTCGATAATTACTGTATTTTTAAGATAAGCCTCATCACCACGCCTTCTAATTGAACTGCGTAACCAATCCTCTTTTTCATCCGGAGTGCGCAACGCGGTGGTATAGGCTATATCATCGCTATAATCCTTCCCATCAAGATCACCTAGGGCATATCTAAGCTCATTAGATATGTCAGATGCTAAAGTATAAGTTGAGGCAAGCTCGCGTCTAGTCCATGCCTTACTATAAGACAAATCCTGATCTTTTTCTTGAAAAGTACTATCTATGCCTACGTTCTCATCTTTTTTACTATCAGCAATAGCCTTACGAAAAACATCCTGAGCCTGCTCTTTATCCCCAAGAGCTAGATAAAGCTGACCTAAATTACGCCTCTCATCAAGTGTGAGCTCACGCTTTTTTAGCTCATCTGCACACTCCTTTGCCCGAGAATTTTGCCCATCTTCATGATAAAGACTGCAAAGTCCCACTAAAACATAGGTATTAGATTTATCTAAGGCTAGGCTTTGTTCTGCATAGTCGATG
>CAVJLP010000012.1:23820-25175 GCA_963650525.1 Firmicutes bacterium CAG:534 | reverse complement strand
GCCTGAGAGCGATTACCTGCTCTTTGCATGATGTCAGACTTTAACGCCAAAGTTCTTGGTGTATCGATATCTTTTATTAAAGCAAGTGCTTCTTTATCACTACCTTGCTTATATAGGGAAGACGCTTCATCTACTCTTAGTGCATTATCGATACGCTCATAGGTACGCTTAAGGCTACTATCCTTGGCAATATAAGGTCTTAATAGCGCTAAGGCTTGCTTTGATTGACCACATCTATCCAAAATCAGGGCCTTTGCATGGGCATACTCAGGATCATGCTTTAGCCTTAAAGGCGCACTATCCATGATCTCTTGGGCCTTAGCATTATTTCCACCTTGTGCCTCTAATGAGGCTAGATGATAATAAAGCCAAGGATCATTGCGAGTAATACGCAAGGCTTTTTCATAAAAGTTTTTGGCAGCATTGGTATCATCCCTATCACGCGCGCGCTCTGCCTTTGCTACATAAAAATCAGCCTCTAAGGCATTAATCACCCGTCTAATACGTTTTTGCTCAGCTACTGACTCATTTGATGATGCACGCAAGGCTTTTGGTGCATATAAGAAAAAGTTATGCTCATCTTTTAAGGCTGCATAGGCTCTACATAGTCCCACATAGGCATAAGGAGAATTAGGATCAGCCTTTATAGCCTCTTTATAATGCGCAACTGCAGCCTTTGGTGATCTTGCTAAAAATAAATCCCCCTTATCCACGGTACGGTAATACACACTTGATGAAAGTATTTCCTGCCAATATTTGACTGCATTATGGTTAGGATCTAAGGCAATGGCTCGACGTAGATCGTTTTGTGCAGATTTTACATATTTAGGATCATCAATACGTGCAATAGCACTGTTAGCAAGCCCCAAGGCCTCAAAACTATTTGCCAATTGCTTAATGCTTATTTTTTGCTCATTGTCATAGGGGATCTCATCTAGCATCTGCCTAAGCCCCAAAGCAGCCTCTCTCTCGCGGCCATCTATATTGCCCATCATGGTGTAATAGCGAAGACGTAGTCCGTGCTCAACTATCACCTTGTTTGGAAAGAGCTTATCAAGATCGGCTACCGCTTGTGCATAGTCTGCATTATTTTCATGCATAACAAAGCTTTGTAGTTGCAAGCGCATGTAAGGATCGGTAATTTCTGCAAGCGCTTTTGACTGCACACACTCATAAGAGAGAGGAGAGATATTGCAAAGCTTTTTTATATCCGCTAAGGCCTGAGATCTTAATTTGCCACCTTGACGCAGATTATATGAAATGGAGGCAAAGAGATACTCTAAGCTATCTCTTCCCTTTATAAGCTCAAGTTTTCTTATAGTATCAAGCTCTAAGGCCACATCAGAGCTATATTG